>CAYMFU010000001.1:0-36910 GCA_964389805.1 uncultured Roseivirgaceae bacterium
GTTAAGCCAAAATTATTAACTTTAAATAATTATGGTAAAACGAAGAAGAAAGTATGATAAGGAGTTCAAGCTAATGGCTGTCGAACTTATGGACACCAATAAAAGTGTAAGAGAGATATCAGAAGAACTTGGTGTAAAAAAACCTACACCAAATGACAACCAGATATTAGTAAAAGTCTATGCAGCAACAGTAAAAATTAGGAGATGGTAGTATATAAGTTATTATTATGTTCAAATTAAAGAAGCCTTTCAATAGAAATCCTATACACATTCATCGCTTCATTCCTGCCTTTTAAATAAATATTTCCAATCAAATCAAATCCATTTTCCTGATTACCATTAAATTGGTTCTTTAGTCTTTCCGATAATAATACATCCGATTGATATTGATTACAGATTGCCTGAATTCGTGAAGCAGAGTTCAGAACGTCTCCGTGATATGCCAATTCCTTTTTTATTTCACCAACTTCCGCTACTGTAATCATGCCAGAATCTAAGCCAGCTTTAAATTCCGGGATTAATCCATACTTATCCATATAGTAATCCTTTTTATGTTTCAGTACCTTATCGTAGTCAAAATATGTTCTTAAACAATTTCGATTCTTCAATCCCTGTTCCAACTTCCAAGTTAGTACAATCTCATCCCCTACATATTGATAAATTTGGGCCTTACGTTTTGAAACCACTTCTGTTAAATCATAAAAACAATCCTGGATCAGAAGACTGTACCGAATATGCCCAAGTTGTTCCGCTAAACTTGTTGAGGATTTAAGGTCTAGAAACATAAATATCCTTACTTCTTCATGTGGTCGATGATACTTGCCAAGTAAATAATTCACAAGCACCCCCTGCCCGAGTTTTTCACTGATTTGGAGAATGAAGAGAGCTAGAATCACTGTAAATCCCCAGAATAACCATATTGATAATAATCTTGGGGAGAACAGATAGCTCAAATACATTTGGATTATATCCTCATGGAAAAAGGACTTTTCATATTTCAAACTGTTATCAATGATTGTACTCAGGGAGGTAAAAAAAATAATGTTTGTCATATAAAAAGCCGCTTTAATTAATAGTGAAATGCCAAAAGGTTTTTTTCTGAGCAACTTACTAAAATAAAAGACTTCGATAGATGCAATAAAAACTCCTCCTACAATTGTGGCAATCATAGAAGAAATAAGAATGTTTGATAAATCGTAATTCTTCGGTGGGTTTATGTTAATTACGTTTGGATCAAAAAAAATCGCCCAGTCATAGAAAATAAAAAATAGAGATACAAATATCCAGAATGATACTAGAAATATTATTTTATATAGGTTTTCCATATTCAATTTTCTGAGTTGGTTTATACTTGATATGTGTCAAAAATAAATTTATGTTTTTTTTAACAATATACTCTGCTAGTGGTAGTTTTTCAAACAGGATTTAAAAGATTAATTGCTATTAAAAATCTTTGCGACTCAGCAATTTCTTTCCTATTGAAAGTTAAGCCTAAATGATAGGTTTAACAACAATAATTAGATTGTATTGGAATTAGGAGTTAATGCAAATATTCAAGAAATAACTTTTTGTAAATTACAAATGTATATTTCGAATAGTTAATAAATAATATCAATTTATTAACTTAGTATATGAAATCGTTTTTAGCGGAGTATGGAATTTCAGCAAATATATAAGGAATTTTATCCTAAAATTGTTAGGTACTTAAGCAAACTGACTGATAACAAAGAAGAAGCTGAAGATATGACCCAAGATGTCTTCATCAAAGTGAATTCCGGGTTAGAAAAATTTGAAGGTAGATCATCTCTCTCAACATGGATATATAAAATCGCGACCAATTTAGCAAACGACCGATTTAGGAGTGCGTCATTTCAAAAAGGAACCAAACAAACTTTATCCGGTGAATTTTTAGAAGAGAATAAAGAAGATAAAAATGTATGGACCGGGGAAAAAGAAAACACCTCTGATAAAATACTCGAGAAAAAAGAGATGAATGATTGCATAAAAAAATATGTTGAAGATGTTAATGAAAACTATAAAATTGTTTTCGCTTTAAGTGAGTACGAAGGCTTAAAAAACCAGGAAATTGCTGATATTCTGAGCTTAAGTATCGATACTGTAAAAATTAGAATTTACCGTGCAAGAACGCAGTTGAAGAAGAGCATGGAAAAAGGATGTGAAATATCCCAGGAAGAGGATGGCCTTTCGTGTGATGAAATATAGCCTATTCTAATCTTTACAATTATCTCTTATTCACAAGTTCCTTTGCCCGTAAGAACCTCACTAAACTGTTCCCTTATCCTACCAGCAGATACAGCCATTACAATAGATTCAACTGCACTTATTTCATCATCACTAACACCTTCCATGTCAACCTGCCCCATATAATATTTCATGCAAGGATAACATCCTACAGCCATTGCTGCTCCGAGATGCACAAGTAATGATGTTTTTTCAGATAAAACGCCATTGTGTCTGGCTGATTTGTAAAAATCGTCAAACGCATTTTTTTGATTTGTCAACATAACTTATGGATTTAGCTTACTCAAAACTAGAAAACTATTATTATTTAAATTATTGCTAATTAAAACCTTCAGTTTTCCCCTGAATAAAATCAAACAGGGTGTATCCTTTTTTTTCCCCTCTCGTCTACACAATCGCAAAACAAAATATAAATAAAAAACAGAAATCATGGAAAATAAAAAAACAAACGAAATGGAAGACTGTCCTTGTTTTAACGAACAAAATGAAGATAAAAAGTCAGAAAAACAAGGAATGCCAAAATGTATGAAAGCAGCAAAATGGTTCCTATTAATACCTGGAGTATTAATTATACTAGCTTTTCTTCTTAGTTATTTTCTTGAACCTGACACAGTAAGGACTCTTTGGCTAATATTAACCGGAGCTCTAATTGTGATAGGAGCAACATTTTACACTTTGATGAACCTTTGGATATATGGTTTACAGAAGAAGATAAAAGTAGAAAATTAGTATGCTTCTAATATTAAAGGATTAATCTCTTCTCGATAACATGTGAGGAGATTTTACAATTTTTAAAATTTAAAATTAATAATCATGGAAACTATCAATACTGAATTAAAAGGAAAAAATACTTTCAGAAAAGCAAAATTGAAAGCTAAGAAACTTCGGGAATTTTACCCTCATCTGAGAACTTATCTTATTGTTAATTCTTTATTCTTCATCATCAATTGGATTAGCAGCCCAGGAGATTGGTGGGTACTTTACCCGGTAATTGGATGGGGATTTTGTTTAACAATTCATGCGATTGACACATTTAGTCCTTTTAAAGAATTTGATGATGATTGGGAAGAAAGAAAAACAAGGGAACTGGTTGAGAAGTATAATGATAGATGATATGGAAGGAGAAGAGACACTTGATAAAAAGGAGAAACAAACAGTCTATTTAAGCGCATCAATTGCATCTGGATGCCAACCATGCACTAAATTTCATTTAAGAAAAAGCTCAGAAGCTGGATTATCCGATGTTGAAATAAATAAAACTATAGCTTTTGCATTATCGATTAGAAACGATGCTACACGTAGCATGGAATCATTTATCCATAATCACAATACGGGTAATTATATAAAAGAGGATAAACAAGAAAGTATAAATAGGAATGGCGCACTTGTTGGAATTGCTACAGCTTATTCGGTTAATTTCCCTTCATACTTAGAAAAGTATTTGAACATCGGAAGAAACAGTGGAATTAGTGAAGGTGAATTGAGCGAAATAATAAAAATATCAAAATCTGTAATTGATATGGCCCGAGCACATGTAGATATGATCACGGATAAAATTGGAATTAGACAACTAGGTGAAAATAAAAATGATTGTTGCAGCAGTTGCGATTGTTAATTCACAACCAATGTACTCTTTATTTAGAGTTAGATACGACAACTATTTATGATAAATTTAAAATGATGAGAAATAAGAAGGCCATTGTTAGCTCGTTGGAGACAGTTATTAGAAAATGGGTAGTTAATAGAAGATGGTTTATTGTACCTGTTATAATTTTGCTGGTCATGTTGGATGCCAGAGGAATAAAAAATATCAAATTCTGCAAATCATCGAAAAACACATTTGAATATTATGTAAGCAAAGGTCAAGGTGTATCCATTTTTATAGAGTCACGTCTATACGGTTGAAATAAAACTATAGATCATAAACGATTAATAATTAAAATCATGAAAACATCAAATGACAGTACTAAGAAGATTGAACAGTATACAGTTGGAACCCGCGCCTGGGCAACACTTTGTCACAATTGTGGTATTTGCAAATTCGCGAACAAAAAACCTGATTCAACCTTTAACAAAATTATGGTATGGCATCGTACATGGTGCCCAGGATGGATTTCACACACTAAGGTATATGGTTTAAAACCTCTTTCTTAGGAATTTAAAATCCAATTATGGAGTACATGGCAATACCATAATATTTTTATCAAGTATGTACGTCTTCAAATTAAAGAGAAATAATTGGTTTGAAAAGTTATCATTAAACAGATTATGTTAAGAGATGCATTCAAAATATTCCCACAACCTCAGGCTTAAAACCTTGATAAGCTACCCGAGAAAGCGTCTGATGTATTCTTTCGCTCCGTTTACTATTCTGGGAAATTCATTCTGTTATAGATCTCTATAAAACGTGGATCATCCCTGTATGGGTCCCAGATCCAATTAGATTTAAGGGAGACCATTGAAAATGATCTTTCCTTGTAACTTTTTTCGAGCCACTCTATGGCTTTATCATTCATTTCTATCATTGCATATAATTGTGCCAGGTTCATTGGATCGATATGCTCCCCGGATCTTTCCCATTCATTAAGTATTTGCAATACTTCTTTTTTACTACCCATTTTAATTTTTACCATAAGGAGATCAAAATTAGCCGGACCTTCGCCTTGTGTAATTTCCAGTGCTTTCTCAATTGAGTAAATGGCTTCTTCAAATTCCTCCAAAGAAGCTAATGTTACTCCCTTCATACGATGGCCTTCACTATAATTGGGATCGAGCTCCAAAGCATTATTAAATGAAACAAGTGCCTCTTCAAATCTGAGAGCATAAAAATTACTAATTCCAAGATGCCAGTGACTTTCAATATGTAATGGATCGGCTTCAAGTATTTGTTCAGAAACACGTATTGCGTTATCATAATCTTCATTTACGAATATGTTATAGATTGCAATGAACTGGTCCGGATCACCCAACCCATATAATATAGCTTTATTGTATTCGGAAAGGGCTGCTTCCCAATCCCAGTCATAAAAAAGATGAACATATGCCAATACCTTATGTGCTCGTGACTCCTGTTCATTCAAATTAATCGCCGTTTGAGCAGCTGTTTTTGCGTTTGACTGGGCTTCTTCATTCGACATAAATCCGTAAGCAGCATAATTGATGTATGTCTCACCGATCATGGCATACGCTTCTGCATAATCAAGATCCAATTCAACAGCTTTTTGAAAATACTCCATTGCTTTTCTGGCACCATCAAGATCCTTTGCTAAAAAATAATTTCCTTTAAGAAGTATATCATAAGCTTCTACATTATGTGTCCGATCTACACGTTTGGCCGACTTTTGAATCTGTAGTTTAAGTTTTTCAACAATCTTGGCAGCAATCTCATCCTGAATGGCAAAGATGTCCTCCATTTCTTTGTCATATGTTTCAGACCAGATGTGATAGCCATCTTCCACGTTGACGAGTTGGGCCGTAATACGTACTTTTGTCCCTGCTTTTCTAATGCTCCCTTCCAGAACCATGTCTACATCCAGTTTATCACCAATCGTACGGATATCTTCATTTTTTCCTTTGAATGAAAATGCTGAAGTTCGGCCAGCAACTTTCAATCCATCTACGTTAGTAAGAGAGTTGAGTATTTCTTCCGAAATTCCATCACTGAAATACTCCTGCTCCGGATCACCACTCATATTTTCAAATGCTAGAACAGCAATTGATTTTTTCTGCAGATCAGAAGATGAACTTGAATCAGTACCAAATTTCAGATAAACATATATAATCACAGAAATAATCATGGTAATTGTAATTGCCAATAAAATCCCGTTTCGAATAATTGCTTTTGGCTGCTTATGTTTTTCAGGCAAGGAGGAAAGATCTGCTTCAGCTTTACCCTTAATCTCTTCAAGTTTTGGAACAATTAGTCCTACATTGGAAATTGCATAGACGTCAATTGGTTTCTCAATATTTTTCAATTTAAATGTCTTCAGCATTGAAGTCTTTATGGATTCCTGGTTTTTGATTTCGTCATAGACCTTGTCAGAGATAAAGACACTCCCCGGAACTGATAGGGATTCAATACGTGATGCAACATTGACGCCATCACCAATGATTTCCTCTTCACTGAAAATAATATCACCTGTGTGTATTCCTATTCTTACAGGTATCGCAGGATCTTTCTGGAAGCCAAGCTGCATTTCAATCCCACATTTTACCGCATCAATAGCACTATCAAAAATGCTTAATGTACCATCTCCAAAGTATTGTAAAACCTTCCCTTTATGCTTCTTAGTAATGGAGTTGAATATCCGTCGATGTTTATGCCTAGTGTCGATTGCATTCGCCTCATTTTGCTGCATAAGTGTAGTATAACCCTCAATATCGGTGAACATTATAGCAGCTAATTGGCGGGTTTGGTCAGGCATATTATAGCAAGATAGAGAAAATCAGCAACATTCAAAATATTCCCCCAACCTCAAGCTTAAAAAACCTTGATAAGCAGCAAAAGAAAGCGTCTGATGGATTGTTGTTGGGGGGGAATAAGTTGCATTAAAACTAATGGAACTGTCTCTCTGCTTAGATGTGATTAACGGATATCCAACGCCCAAAAATCATTGGTTATGCTGATATTGTTGGGATTGTGCTATCTTCGAAACTAAGGATTGGTTAGTTCAAAAATATTACTTCGATCCGTGTCTTTCATATACACAATCGATTTCCCATCCGGACACCAAGTAGCCATATGTGCATGCCAGAGTCCTTCTCCGTTAGTTAATCTGTAAGGTTCAGAGGCGAAAGTTCCGTTATCCTGTTTCGATAATATGTAAAGACTTTGATTATAATGGCTCACGTCAAATGCAAACCCAATAGAATTTCCAGAGGGACTTACAAAAATCTCAGTTAATCTTCCTGAATATAACAATGAATCCTCACCTGTTGCCACGTTTCTTATCCTTAAACCGGGGATCTCCTGTTCAGAACTTTTAACTTTATTGTACACAATCGTTTTACTATCTAAATACCAGTCAAAACTGTGTATAGGACCAATTACCATTTCTTGATTGGTTCCATCACTATTTACTGCCCAGACAGACCGTCCTTTTTCCGATTTTGCTATATAACCTATTTTTTTACTGTCAGGTGCCCAGCTTAATTCCATAGCATAATCAAATCTATAATTCGAAAGATTAATTGGCTCCTTGGTTAATTTTAGGGGAGGAGTTCCGGTAGTATCCGTGACCCATATTCCATAATTTCCAGATCGATTGGATAGGAACACGATCTTATTGCCATTTGGAGACCAATCCGGACTAATATCATTGTATGGGTTATCGGTTAATAAATACTCGTCCCCCGATTTTATATTATAGATCCAGATTTCATTATTCCCGGTCCGATTTGATTGATATGCTACCTTTTGTCCATCAGGTGATACAGAAGGATGGGAATTATCACCTAAGTGCGACGTTAACCGCCTTGATTCATTGGTTTCCAAATCCAAATAAATAAGATCTGTTTGATGATTAAACTCCTCCCATGCAATTGTATTCTGGGGGGTGTAAACAGGAAACCAGCTTTTATTATTTGTATTTGTGATTTGTACAAGTTCATTGCTAGCTGAGTATTTCCATATATTAAAAAAGCCTCCTAGTGAACTAGAAGAAAATATGATATCACCATTATCAGTAAATGCAGGACTTAGATAGGTAGTGTTTTCTTCGACAATTAGTGATCTTTCATTTCCATCCTCATCAATGATCCATATTTCATAATTCCTAAGAAATATAATTTCTGATCCATCTTTGCTATAAGATGCGGCCAGATCTAATATGCCTGGTTCTGGATTTGAAATCTGATACATGTTTCCTGTTTCTATATTGACTTCCCAAATAGAAATCCCCCCGGTCGTATTTAATCTGGGGTAAAGAATCCGCTTACTATCAGGCGACCATGACATGCTACCAAATCCAAAAAACACCTCACCAACTTGTTCTAATACGTGTAATCCTGTTGAGGCAAGTATTTTTCCCGGACCACCTGAAGGTGAAATCCAATAAAGGTCGACGCCTGATTCCGTAATTCTAATATAGCTTATCTTTAATCCATCCGGTGAATATACAGGTATAGACTCTTCGTAGGGGCTATTTGTAAGATTTCTAACACCCGGTGAACCACGATATTTAATCATAATATCACCAGTTAGCCCAGTAAAACTGGAATACACCATACTACTCCCGTCCGGAGAAAATGAGGGATATTCTTGCATTGCAGAAGCTGAGGATGTTAAGGGCCTGATCTGTGCAGGAATTATGACGGTTTGTTCAGCTTTACGAGAATAATATAAGAGCACGGCGGAAGCTATTAAAATACTTGCGGCGATGCTTATTATAACCTTTAAGTTTTTTGATTTCCAATTTTCATTTTGCGTAGGATATTCAGATATATTGACAGAATAAATATTTAAAGGTTCTGTGATATTTTTAAGTTGACGTGATCCAATATATTTACATTGTATCCCATCCTTGTTCTTGATGTTTCTGTAAATCGTTTCTGAGACGAAAATTTGGCCATTGTCTACTAATCCTTCTATTCTGCTAGCAATATTTACCCCGTCACCGTATATTTCCTTACCGTCTAAAACTATTTCACCTTGATGTATTCCTATTCGGAGGTTTAAACCTTGCACCCTCTCAACCTCTTTTAGAATCGATCCAGCACAATAAACTGCATCCGAGATCGTCTGAAAACTGCTAAGAACACCATCGCCCATTTCTTTAAGCCACTTACCATTAAATTTTCGTATAAACTTCTTATGAATCTCCTTATTTCGCCTGATTAATGCGATTGTTTTGCCTTCATTTTCACCCATCAAAGCCGTATAACCGACAATATCGGTAAACATTATAGCAGCAAGTTGTCTGGTTTCAGGCATAGTATAGCAAGATAAAGAAATTCGGTAACAATCAAAATATCCCTACAACAACTGGCTTAAAAAACCTTGATAAGCAGCAAAAGAAAGCGTCTGATGCATTCTTTTTTGACCGGTAATTTGTTTACTGTTAAGCAATAGAAGCAGTTTCAGGCTTTGAGAACTTATAATCTACCAATTCTTTACTATTTTACTAATGAATGAGGAGGAACTTTATCTTTACGTGGTTACATTTTTTTTTCGATTGAGAGTACAGCGATATAATTTACATAATCATTATTTATAATTAATTACTTTCCAATACAGAATGTGTATCTAGTTAATTATTTCCTGGATATTGGCGTTTCATTTTATATGCTTTTTAGATACCGCTTCAAAATTTCTTAGTTTTCAGGTTAACTCTGGATCTCAAAAAATATGCCTTAGCCTATTATGCTGGATGGTATTTCAAAACCTGGACTTGATTGACATATATTTTATAATTACCTTCAGCTATTTAAGACAGCTTTTGACTAGATTGGATCATACAAAGAATAAAAAACCACCTTTAAAAAGTAAAGGTATAATTACTGATATACTTTATTTCTTTTTACCCAACCCGAAGTATCCTACATTTATCAAATTTAATTCATTAGAAGAGAGGCATAATTACAATCATAGGGTGATACAAAGAATTGGGATTGACACTAACCAGTTTTCTGTTTTGAATATTAATAAAATTAGTGTAGAAGCCCCAGTGAGTCATATATTTAATGAATTATTACATTTTAATGGTAATCCCGCCTGTTGGCCGAACCATATAGCAAAGGTTGATCGAATTAAAAACAATATGAAAAAAATACGAATTCTGCCATTTGGCTGGAAAAAGTATCCTTTCAAGTTTATGAAAAGTTTTTTTGGACTGCCATTGATCCCACTTTTCCTACTTAAGGCCATCCGGATAAAAAATGTTCCTGATAATTTTGATTTTGACAATGCCCGATATTTATTATTCAAATGTTCAGGAGGTTATCCAATTGGAATATTAGCCATCTATGTACGTTCATCTATTCCCGAATTGGGTGAGACAGGTAAATCACAGTTAATATTTGGAGTAGGCTTTAACTTTTTTGGTAATAAAAAATGGCAGGAGAAACGTAAATTGGTCGGTTTAATCTGGGAATGGGTGCACAACCGGGTAACGGCCAATGTGTTAAACCGCATAAAACAATTAAGCGAATGGCGTATTGAAACTATTCAGGAAAATAATTTGGAGGATACTACCCGGCAGCAAGTATCTTGAATCAGATCATTATTACCATAAAGTTCACTCTAAGAAAATAGAAATAACGGTCGAATTATAAAAACACTTATTAATCCAGTAATATTGATGAGTCGATATTGAATTTAAGTTCTATTACTCTGTAACAGGTGCGTTGTGCCAGTGTCCGTGTTCTTCTGACCATACCTTGCCCTCAGGGGCTGGACCTGGTGGCTGAGTTGGTTTTTCTTGTGCAGGTGTAGTGGAAGTCGTTGATGCTGATGGGGCATCATGCCAATGACCATGCTCCTCTGACCATACCTTGCCCTCTGGGGCTGTACTTGTTGGTTGAGTTGCCTTTTCTTGTGCAGGTGTAGTGGAAGTCGTAGGTGTTGAAGGAGCATCATGCCAGTGACCATGTTCCTCAGACCAAACCTGGCCTGGTTTACCACCACTTGATTTGAGGTTTTGATTTGGTTTAATAAGAAAGATACCTAATGCAATAATAAATATAACACCCAGGATCAAAGGAACTTTACTGGTGTTTTTATTCTCTTTATTTTCATGGCAATTTTTATATTTTTTACCACTTCCACACGGACAAGGATCGTTTCTGCTGATTTTTGATTTCATGTATCTGTAAAAATATCATTTTAATATTATAAAACAACGCCATTTCAGCACCATAATTATACCTACATGTAGAAATCATTCAATTCCAAATCCGCTATTCGGCCTACAAGTCTCCTCTTAGTTTAAGGATTCCCAATCTTTGTTATTGGAATTTTACTTTTAATTAAGGATTATGGAATCGGAAAAAAGTTGATCGCGCCTGAACTAATGTTATTAAAAATAAAAATATTGAACTATGCTTTTATTTTACCTATTTTAAGTCTACATATTGCTATTGTTACTTTTTTAAATCTATGAGTAAGGTAGTCGATAAATAACCATGTTCTTTGATAGACAGAATTAAGAATAAATATCTTGAGCATACTACCCGATCTTATGCAGCAATATTTTTAAAGAACTTTAATTCCAAACAAAATGAAAAAGCATATCCTTTCTTTAATCCTCCTTTTTATTACTTATTGCCTTATCGCACAGAATTCTGCATCTGTATGGACTGAGTTACAAATGACGCATTCAGATGAGTGGAACCTGGCAGATTCCATAGAAAAGCATCGCATGGGTGTAATAGTTGTGAAAACAACTCCTGGAACAAAGGTTGAGTTGGAACAGCAAAGCCATGAATTCTGGTTTGGATCAGCGGTTACCAGTGCTGCATTCGATGGAAGCCTTAGTGAACAGGATGCCGTTATGTATAAAGAGAAATTCATTGAGAATTTCAATGCCGCTGTCACTGCGAGTTCTTTAAAATGGCATCATATGGAGCCCAAAAAAGGGAAAGTCGATTTCCTGACTACAGATAACATCCTTACCTGGGCGGATGAAAACCATCTTCCCCTGAGAGGGCACAATTTCTATTGGGGAATATATTATGTACAGGATTGGGTAAAGACGCTGACTGATGAACAGTTGTACGATGAACTTCATAAACGGGCAAGAACCATTGCTCCGAGGTATAAAGACCGCTTCGTAGAATATGATTTTAATAATGAAATGATGCACGGCGATTATTACCAGGAAAGACTAGGGCCTGGCATTACCAAAAAAATGGCAGATTGGATAAAAGAATACGATCCTGAAGCAAAGCTTTTTCTTAATGATTATGACATACTTACTGGTAAAATGTTGCAGGAATTTGTCGTTCATATCAAAGATCTGCAGGAACGAGGTATGCCAATAGATGGAATCGGTGTACAGGGACACCTGCATGCCGAGGACTTTAGTAGTGACACCCTGCGATATGCACTGGATATACTTGCACAATTTGAACTTCCAATCCGGATAACCGAATTCAATATGCCTGGTCAGCGATCCAGGTTTCAAAAGGATAAGTCCTTGGTCCCGACCAGAAAAGAGGAAGAACAGTTTGCTCATAACCTGGAAGACTATTATCGCATCTGTTTTGCACACCCTTCTGTGGAAGGGATCTTAATGTGGGGTTTCTGGGGAGGAGCAAACTGGATCCCAGCTTCTTCCCTTTACAGGAAAGATTGGACCTTAACCCCAGCTGTCAATGCCTATCGGTCCTTGGTTTTTGATGAGTGGTGGACAAGATTCAATGGAAAATCAAATGATGAGGGATATTGTATAATCCGGGCATTTTTTGGAACTCATAAAGTAAGAGTGAATGGTGTTGAAAAAGAGATAGAATTAAGCAAACAAAATAAAACATCATATATAGAGTTTTAAAATCATTTATTAATTCAAAAATGTCCTAGAACAGGCTGAGTCCATGCTGTCTCATACAATAAATCTTCTATAGGATTTCCATGTAATTTTGATGAAATGATCTTGCATCTTGCATAAAGAATTTCATTTGTCAATACAAAACTGGCCTTATTCCCCTCAGTGGACATAAATATTTCAGGCTCAGCCTGTCCTTTTCTACATCCTATGAAAGAGATTTTGTAACTAACACCTGTCTCTTTTTCTACTTCAACATAAAGCATATTATTATCTAAAATCAATTCTTTGAGTTCAACACCGGTACTTGCATAAAACCGGCCGGCCTCCATTGCCTCTATCAGTGATGAAGGATTTAAGGAATCTACCTGTACCATGATCCAGCCCCTGCCTGCATTACTCCACTTACTATCTATTACATGATAATGATGTGAATCATCCGTAGCTAATCCATACATTAGTGGTTGATCGTTTTCAATATATGCGATATTGATCATATCCCACATCCTCTCAGTTGAAATATGGAGGGAGTCCCCTGAATTATGAACCGAAGGATGACCATTGTATACCTCAAAAAACTTTTCATTCCTCAGGGCAATCATATCTTCGAGACTAATAGCATAGCCGAAGTTCGGATGGTTGATGTGCGGGATCATCGGCGTATTCAACTCTTCTCTTTGCTTTAACACAGCGTCAATATTATTTTGAAGAACTTCAACTACACTATTTCCTCCTTGAGGATTTATTTCCCCTTGAATATTGGTCACATTCATGTGCAAAGGTTTATTGTCAAAGTGATCAGAAACCTCTTCAGATTGAATAATCAGAAACTTCCCTTTCTCTTCAAAAAGTTTTCCATATTCCTCATATGTCTTCAGTTTTACATGTATCTGATTCGACGAATCTATTTCGTATTCGACCCAGTCAGGACCATATTTTTCAATATAGCTCTTAAAAGCACTCTGATATATTGAGTCTTTCGAGATTATTACCCATTTATCCCCTTCAGCCAGAGTATTATGATCAGATAATGCGATAAATTGATAACCATTTGATTTGTACCAATCCATGATTACTTCAGGAAACTCATCGCCATCACTCCAATACGAATGTGTGTGCAGATTTCCTTTAAACCATTGCATTCCGGAAGATGATTTTCGCTCAGCACAACCAGCAACCGTTATTAGTGATACCAGGATGGATATTTTAAAGTAATTCATTTCGATAAACTTTACGATTGAAATATTTTTAAATTTACATGTTACAAATTGTCTGTTTTCGGGCGCCAAAACTATAGTTTATAATGAAATTTATCCTCACAAGTAATGGTATCGCCTATTGTATGTTTGTACAGAAATCTACTTACAATTATACTCATAATGCTTGCAATAAGAATAATATATTCTGGATCTGATATTTAAAAATTCTATTAGCTTACCTTCTCCTGCATTTGAATTATTACATAAAATCCCGATATTACCTTTAAACACAATCCTGGATATTTTTCCGGATTAATTTATGTAATGTATTAACTGAATAAAATGAAAATTCTTAGCATATCATCCCTCCTTCTGACTACCATTCTTCTTTTTTCATCCTGTAATTCTTCCAGGAAAAGTGAACCTTCCGCAAATCCTGATAAACCAAATATAATCTGGATCGTAGCAGAGAACATCAAGCTGGACCTCGGATGCTACGGTGCAAAAAACGTTCAAACTCCAAATATTGATCTGCTTGCTAAATCAGGCATGAGATATACCCATGTTTTTTCGACCTCCCCGGTATGCGCCCCTAGCCGGTCAGCATTTATGACGGGAATGTACCAGACTACTACCGATACGCATAATATGAGGTCACACAGGGAAGATGATTTCCGACTGCCTGAAGGCGTTCGCCCCATTACGCATCGTTTGAAAGATGCCGGGTATTACACAGCAAATATTTCTACAATCGGAGATTCTATTGTTGGAACCGGGAAGCTTGACCTTAACTTCGTTAACGAAGGCGCACTTTATGATACGGAAAACTGGGATGAACTGTCCAGTCATCAACCATTCTTTGTTATGATCAATACTCCGGAGGTGGAATACGATATTTATGACCGAAAATCAGCCGAGAAAGAAAGGGTCTTGTGGGTTGGAGAGGACGAACACCCCCAAATAGCCACTCCTGAAAATGTTGATCCCCCACCTTACTATCCTGATCATACAATTGTCAGACAGGAATGGGCAAGGTATTTAAATTCTGTATCGGGAATGGATCAACGTGTTGGTACTATAATACGAAGGTTGAAGGAGGAAGGACTTTTTGAAAATACAGTGATCATGTTCTTTGGCGACAATGGTCGATTGGAGGCCCGTGGCATTCATTGGCTTTGGGATACAGGAATTCACGTACCATTAATTATTTATTGGCCATCAAATTATAAGCCACCCCTGGAATTCAGCCCCGGTGCTGAGAATAATGAGCTTATCAGTTTATTGGATATAACAGCAACAACACTTTCTATTGGAGGAATAGAAAAACCAACAGCTATGCAAAGCCAGATATTTTTAGGTCAGAGCCGGGAAACTCCCAGGCTATATGCTTTTAGCGCACGCGACCGGATTGATGAAACTGTAGACAGGGTCAGGTCTGTGCGAGGAACCAAGTATCATTACATTCGCAATTTTTTACCAGGGAAAGGATATCCATCATTAAACAGATATAAGGAAAAATGCTTCATAGTAAAGCCGCTGACAAGGCAACTCTATGACGAGGGCAAATTATCAGGGCCTGCAGCTGAACTTATGCAATCTCCTCCTGCTGAAATGTTGTTTGATACGGAAAATGATCCTCATGAAATTAATAACCTGATCTATTCTGACCTGCCGGAACACAGAGAGATATTGGAAAAAATGCGAATGGCTTTAGATAATTGGATAGTAGATACCGGTGATCTTGGAGGTCAATATGAACCTGATTCTTTAGTCGCTGCATTTGAAGTAGAGATGGATGAGTGGTTTGGAACACCAGATTGGTATAAATCAGAATAAAAGAGGATTGAAATATTATATCTTTGGTTAATCTCTGATTGGTTAACCTATATTATAAAGTGGTAGATACAGAAAAGGAAATTTATTAAATTGGATCAACCAGAAAATACTACTATATTTTGATTGGATGGAAGATCGATTGAAACATTTTTTCATTTATTTATCGATTATTTTATTGATGGGATGTTCGAATGAGGATTCCCCTCAACTTGAATTATCTGAATGGCAAATTGAGACCATAAATAAGTACACATCTGAATTTCCAGATAACTCCCAACTGTCAATCTCTATTATCGAAAATTCACATGTCAATTTCTATGGAATAATTGTGAATGAAGATAGTCTCAGATATGTCGAAAATAAAGATTCTGTCTTTGAAATAGGATCTCTAACGAAATTATTCACATCAGCCATGCTGGCAAACCTTTTGATGGATGAAAAGATCAAACTGGACGATGAAATAGGTCCCTATTTACCATTTGAATTACATGAGCTTGAACAAAAATATAATCCAATCACTTTAAGGACACTTGCAAACCATACTTCCGGTTTACCCAGAATGCCGAATAATTATGCTTATTACCCAGAGTCCAGTCATGATGCCAGGGCGTATAGTTTGGAATCCCTGCAGGAATACCTGGAATCTGATCTTGAATTGATCAACAATCCAGGAGAAGATTACATCTATTCCAACCTGGGTTACGGTATTCTTGGATACCTCGTCTCGATATTTATGAATCGGGATTATGAGAAACTACTCCAAAAAGTTATTTGCAGGCCATATCAGATGAGAAATACGACCACAAACATTAATAAGACCAGATCTTTACTGGTGGCGGGGAAAGATAAAAATGGCAATACAATCGACAACTATGATCTTGGCATATTAAGCCCTTCAGGCGGCGCCTTTTCTAATATTTCTGATATGACAAAATTTATCAAGGCAAATTTTAATGAAGATGTTTTGTTGTCGTTGCAAAGGCAGGAAACATATGGATGGGGAAATTTTGGAATGGCGTTGGGATGGCACATAATAAAAATAGGCGGGAGTAACTGTGAATGGTATTTCCATAGTGGCGGTATGGAAGGCTATAGATCATCCGTATATATGGACACAAGATCAAAAAGGGCAGTTATTGTATTATCGAATTTATCTACATTTCATCCTAACAGCAACAACATCGATCAACTGGCATATGACCTACTGAAAAACGAGTATATGAAAGATGAATATAATGATCACTGTATAGCCCCATTCATTGAACTTGCTGTCGAAAAAGGATGGGGGACTAAAAAACGGGATAGCCTGGAAATGATACTATTTCCGGGCAATTCAATATACGGAGTATGGAAACAGTCAGGAAGAAACCGGCATGTAACCAGAACTTTCTTTCCGGACAATAAAGTACAGACCAATTTTCAGGGAGATGATGAGATTGACGTATGGGGATTCTATAATGTTGATCAGGATAGAATCGTATTTAATGATATTGGTGGTGCAGCCTGTGTCCCTGAGGGTCATTATACTTTCACTATTCGCAATGACACCCTAAGTTTTCAAGAAATACAGGATCATTGCGATGGGCGAAAAACTTCACTACTAAATAAATGGGTAAGACAGACAAATCCTGAAATTAGTAATGCCCTATAATAAGTTTAAAAGATAATTAATTGTCCGAGCATTTAAATTATCTGAAAAACTGTTGTCGGGATGTAGTTTTTTCAACATATATGCGACTAAAGTGAATGAAAGAAAGCATTAAAGATGAAATGTGATAAAAATACATTCGCAGAGATTCTGGAAAAGCACAGAGGGATAATCCAAAAGGTTTCAATGCTGTATACCAATAATAGAGAAGATCGGGAAGACCTTTTTCAGGACATATGTTTTCAAATATGCAGATCGTACAATACCTTCAGAGATGAAGCTCAATTCTCCACATGGTTATACAGGGTTGCCTTAAACACTGCGATCAGCCAGGTGAGGAAAAATAAAAGTAAGACGGCCTCTGAAACCTTTTATGAGAACATCCACTATGCTTCAATGAAAAATGATGATAGCGATGGACAGGTTCAACATCTGTTCAAGGCGATATCAAGGCTCAATAAAATCGATAAAGCTCTAATTCTACTATGGCTGGAGGAGAAGAGTTATGAAGATATAGCTGATATATTAGGAATCAGTAAATCTAATGTCAGCGTGAAGCTGGTTAGAATAAAAAGAAGTCTGTCAGAAACAATAAATGGTTTAAAGCAATGAAAGACGACGAACTTAAAAACATCTGGAACATGATCAACGACGACACTCAAGGTTATGATGCCATACAGACGACATCCGATCAGATAATTAGCAGCCGATCAGGATCAATTCAAAGTAAGATCAAGGCAATGCTTCAAAACGACTTAATATTTAAGGTTGTAAGCGGAATTGCACTCCTTATAAACCTTGCGTTTTACTGGAGTACACCGGCAGTGATATATGTTTGCCTGGGAGGTATTTTATTCCATGCGATCATGACCACCATTGAATGGAAAACATTACAGGGACTGAACAGGATATCAGATCCTGGTCTTTCCACGCGAGAAGTTCTCTCAAATATTCTTATCTATATCAGGAGAAAATCTAATCTTTATGAAATAACCATCGCGTCCTCACAGGTCCTTATATTTGTCCCTGGATTGCTGATCTATTTTTTCCTGGTGTATGGACAGGTTAAACCCATGACTGGAGAAAGTTTTGCTGTGTTTACCATATTGGCACTTATAGGAACCGTAGGAGCATTTTCCAGAATCAAGTCTCAGTTAAGATACCACATTAATTATTTACATGTATGCCTTTCAGATTTGAATGAGGGATCCCTGCAATTCGCATTTAATGCCATCGATAACAAGAGAAGACAGGACGATATTGTAAAAATGCTGGTTTACTTCCTGCTCATTTTTGGATTTGTTGCATTGATTGCAGTTTTAAAATCAATAGTGGGATAAGGCATGAGTCCGGATTATTTGATTCCTCAACCCCAATTGCTATCTTTAATGGAATTGAAGAATGGATGAGGTAGAAAGGCCTTAAAACCATCTTTCAGCTTATAAAAAGCGCATTGTAAAAAAATCTTATGGATTTGAACTCGGACAAGATCAAGGAAATCTATTCCGGTCGTGTGGTTGACAGGTATGATTCCTTTATGAGTCACTTTTTTAAGAACTTTAAGAAAAAGGCATATTCTGAATCTGCCGTCAAAACGGGAGATCAGGTTTTGGTTTTCTGCTGCGGGACTGGCCTGGATTTTCCATATATCTTAAAAAAAATCGGAAAGAAAGGGAAAATTATAGGTGTAGATTTTTCTAAAGATATGCTTGCATTGGCCCAAAGGAAGATCCGGAAAAATGTTTGGGACAATATTGAACTAATACATGGAGATGTGACTCAATTCAGGGAGAAGCTTTCAATTAAAGCTGATTCGGGAGTTTGTACTTTAGGGATGTCCATAATCCCAGACTTTAAGAGAGCATATCAAAACCTGCTATCGAATGTAAGATCCGGAGGGGAGATCATTATTGGAGATATGCAATTGGCTTCCGGATGGCAAGCCCGTTTAAATCCTTGTACGATTCTTCTGGCTCAACGATTTGGAGGTTCTTTAGAAGGACATCAAAACAGCCTTGAATTGATCTCGATGATGGAACAAACCCTTCAGGATATTAAGAAAACAGAACTGTTTTTCAAGTCCTATTATTATTGTATTGGCAGAATACATTAAAGTTATGTATAGCGTTTATACCAAACTATTTTTTGCAATTCTATCAATGTGTATATACAGTCAAACATCAGGGCAAAATGACATCTTGATAACATCCGATTTCCCGGGGGGAAATATTGAATTATTAAGTATTGAGAATGATACGGTCAGATTGAACCCTGATAATTCATTTACAGAAGGCGAATGGTTTTATTGGTACTTCAAGGCTTCTAATATACCCGGCAGAAGAATTACTTTCAAATTCGAACAGGAAAATGTGCTAGCCAGGTATGGCCCAGGATACAGCCTCAATAATGATCATTCCTGGAAATGGTTTGGTGAATACAGGATAAAGGATAATAGCTTTACTTTTCTCTTTTCTGAAACAGACAGCATCATATATCTTTCCACTGCTTTTCCATATGTTGAAAATAACTTCAACCAATTTATTTCTAAATTACGAAATCAAAATATTCTTTCAATAGACACTTTATGCATCTCCCCCGAAGGAAGGAGAATTGAAAAGGTCATAATTCCATCCAGTTCCGGTGACTCAAAACATAAAATCCTGATAACTGCCCGTCACCATGCTTGTGAGATGATGGCCAATTATGTTTTAGAAGGCATTATTGAGACAATTTTAAATGACAGTAACTGTAAACACCTGCGTGATGATGCTGAATTCATGATCATCCCATTTATGGATAAAGATGGTGTCGAAAATGGGGATCAGGGTAAAAACCGAATCCCAAGAGATCACAACAGAGATTATATTGATGAATCGATTCACCATTCAACAGAAGCTTTACGAAACATTGTGCCGACCTGGAGCAATCACAAACTAAAAATCGCTCTGGACTTACATTGTCCCTGGATACATACTACAATCAATGAGACTATTTATATTGTTGGTAACTCAGATCCTGAGATGGAAAAACAACAGATCATTTTTTCTAAAATGCTTGAAAAATATGCAACAGGAGATCTGAAATTATTTCATAAAGATTTCATCCAATTTGGCACATCCTGGAATACAGCAAGTAATTATTCAAAAGGGAGGAGTTTTGCAGGATGGGCTGCCACCTTGGATAGCATAAAGTTAACAGGAACCATTGAATTTCCGTATGCAAATGTTTCTGGCATACCTGTTTCAAAAGATGGAGCCAGAGAATTTGGGAAAGCTGTCGCTTATTCGATAAATGATTATCTTCGATTAAAAGATCAGTAAGAAGATATAAAATGAATTATGTAATATCCGGGGAAGATATAAATCTGGATTTCTTTTATAATTGGATAAAGGAAAAAGATACGATACTGTGCGCAATTCTTACAGGTTCAAGAGTGTCACCCAATTCGGAAATAGATTTTTTATCCGATTATGATATCCAACTTTTTGTCAGCGATTTAGAGATATTCAATATCAATGACGATTGGTTGGATGAATTCGGTCCCGTATTGGTTCGCTGGCCATTAAAACCCAGATCCACTTTCGACCCGAACTGGATTACCAGGTTGGTTCTATTTCAAACTGGAATAAGATTTGATTTTCAAATTACTACACCAGAGCATTTTGATCCTGGCAGTTATGATGTTGGTTATCAGGTATTAATTGATAAAATCAGGCTAACGAAGGACATCCCCGTACCCACATTCACCAGATTTAAGGTCATAAAACCTTCAAAAGGGGAATATGAAGATCTTGTCAATGAATTTTGGTGGGAGATAACCTATGTGGCTAAATATCTTTGGAGAAAAGAATTGCCAGTCGCAAAATATATGCTGGATACTTCATTGAGATATTCACATTTGCATGTAATGATGGAATGGTATATTGGTCTCAAAAACAAGTGGACAGTTAGTACTGGGAAAAATGGAAGTAAATTCAGGGCCTTTTTTGATGAATTAGAATGGAAAGAATATAAATCGACTTTTACAGGCCCTGATATTATAGATAACTGGAAGGCACTATTCAATACGGCTATTTTATTCAGTCGCCTGGCTAAATATATTGCTAAAGGTTTGGGATATGATTATCCGGATGAAACCGATAAAGCCGTTAATGAATATTGTAAAAAAATACAGATAAAAGCAATAAGTGTATAAATTAACTTTTTAACAGGCATGTCAGAAATACAATTTACGGTTAAAAATGACCCCCCCAATGAGGATCGCATTAAGGAAATTTTAAAGGATAAATATTTAGTCCTGGACGCCATCAGGAAATTTATTCGTGAAAGCATTGGAGAAACCGTTGAGGAATGGAAGTATTATGGCGTGAAAAATGGTTGGGTATTAAAAACCTTTCTGAAGAAGCGTAACCTTTTCTTTATCGGTATTTATGATGGCTACTTCAGAATTTCATTTGTTTTTGGGGACAAAGCTGTGAATACAATTATGGAATCCAATGTTTCCGATGTTACCAAAGAAACCTTAAGCGAGGCCAGAAAATATGCAGAAGGCAGAGGCATATCTTTTGAAATATTTGACAACAAACATCTTGACGATATCCAAAAACTAATCAAAATAAAGATTGGGTAACATTGATTGTCAGACAATTCATTTATCTGAATTGATATCATAGCAATTCATAAAACAGCGGCATTTTTACGCATACATATTACAGGGTCAATATCCTGATCATTTTCCTAGATCATTTGCAACAATATTTTCAGAACTCAAATTATAGGGTATCTAATCTTTGTTTATTTTACATACTTCGATTAAAAAAATTAAATTGTACTACCTTTGTTTAATAGTAATGGAGTTATAGATAAGAGATAGGATTTTAATGAAAAAACGAATATTAGCTGTTCTGGTAAATTATGGTCATGAACAACTGAATTATCTGGAAAAAGTTGTAAATAGCCTGAATTCGTTCAAAAAATATGATATAACCATTGTAGTTCATTCCAATATTTTGCTACACGAAATAAATGGTATAGATAAGGTAACTTTATTTGAAAAACCAACAGGAATCAGGACATTAAACGATTTCTTAATTAGACATAAATTGAGTAAAAAATGGAGTGGAAGATTATTCAATTTTAATATGTTACCAATGACATGCCGCAAAGTGATAGATGAGGAGGCAATGAATTTTGACTATTTTCTATTTTCTGAAAACGATCACCTTTGGCATGAGCATCACATCGATAGATTCATTTTTTATGAATCCATTCTCCCAAAGAATCGAATTGCAGGCTTTCTACAATATGAAATAAATGAATCGGGAAGATTTTACCCAGGCTATCACGGACGTTTTGAGTGGGATTTCAACTCTGTTGAAAAGCATGGAGGCCTTCTGTTTGCACATTTTACCAATGTACATCAAGCCAGTTTTCTTATCTCTCAAAAACAATTATTGAGTATTAAAGAAAAACATGATTTTAGCAATTTTTTATCAACAGACCATTATGGTCTAAAACCCAAAGCAAATACTGATATTTATCAATATAGTGGAATGAAAAAACTCATTTGTATTTCGGAGTTCGAATTGAACTTGGTTCAGCATTTACCCAATGTATATATTAATGGAACCAAGGGAAGAGATAAATTGCGCGCTGATGAAACACGAATGCAAAATTCGCTGGACCGATTACTTAATTATGATCGGGATGATCGCTAATGCGATAAATCCAACTCCTCCTGAATTGATGGATCCGGCTACTCCCAAAGCTGTTGCTAAGCGGGTGGCATACGCACCGTTATTTACCTGGATCTCGACAATATTTGGGCTTGCACTTGGTGCATTTTTCGGTGGTGTCACAGGTGCGCTAATTGCCAAAGAAAAAATAGTCTGGGTAACAAGTACCATTAGTTTGATCCTTTCATCCTGGGCTTTTTATACATTCTACGTAGTATACCCATCTGTACTATGGGTACCAATTGGAATGCTAATTTCAGTAATTGTTTTCCCCTATCTCAAAGGTGTTGCAATTATGAAAACACAACAGAAGAAAAAAAATGACCTGTTTTAAATCATCAATCAGATAATTTTTAAAATAAATGATAACAAAAGCTTACTTCAAATCTCTTATATTTAAATTAATTCTATCGGGTACGCTTCTTTTAAGTGGCATAGTTTTATACGCACAATCAGATAAGTACCCGGAAAATTTACATATATATCCTTATCTGCAATATGCAACACCAACTTCCATCATCATCAAGTGGGAAACGGATAATCAGTTTATTGGATCTGTGATATATAGTACAGATGATAGTTTCAATAAGATGGTAACAGAATCATCTCCAGCCAAAATTCATGAAGTCAAGCTGAAAGGTCTAATGCCAGCTACAAAATACTATTATAAGGTGAGATACGATAATAATGTATTGAAAACAGCTTCTTTTACCACAGCTCCTATCCCAGGTACGCCCAATTGGAGAATGGTTGCGTATGGTGATAACCGTACCTTCCCGGAAACGCATAAGAGGATAGTGGCCCAGATACTGAAATTAAATCCAAGCATGGTTATTCACTCTGGAGATCTTGTATCCAATGGCAATAATTATGAAGAATGGAAAGCAGAGTACTTTGATCCTATGAAGGGCTTGTCAGAAAATATCACGGTTTTCCCAAGCCTTGGAAATCACGAAAGAAATTCACCTCATTATTATGAATACATGTCTTTACCAGATGAAAATGGAGAATCATATTATTCCTTTGATTATGGAAATGCACATTTAATTGCTTTAAACAGTAATGTAATGGAGGCACCATTCGATTTAGATTCTGAACAGACCCAATGGCTTATCCAGGACCTGAAAAAGCATGCAGATGCTGAATGGAAGATTGTATTTTTTCATCATCCATTATTCAGATGCCAGCCAACAAGAGGAATAGAGCCTCAGCGCTGGGTATGGCAGGATATATTTGACAAATACGGAGTTGATCTTGTAGTAAATGGCCATGACCACTATTATCAACGAACCTATGCGATAGGGAACTACCAGGGTAAGCCAAGCAGAGGCATATATCATATTATTTCCGGAGGAGGGGGAGCAAATAACTACCCCATCATGCCCAAAGTGCATGCTGCGAGCAGGCGGAGTATCCATCATATAACTGTATTGGATTTTCAGGGAGACCGCATTATTGGCCGGGCCATTGATGATACAGGAAATGTGTTTGACGCATTTGTAATTGATAAAGAGGCTGAGAACTCCCCTGAAGAATTTATTTCATTTGAGATATTTAAAATAGAACGTGATCTTTCGGAAGCGATCATAAATTTACCTCTCGCAGAATTGGATAGAACTGTAAATATTAACCAAACTTTAGAAATTGAAAATCCATTTACCCATCCAATTCAGATGTCATTCTATTGGATACCCTCAACTAATTGGACAACTAATGCACCCAAAAACAGTATCCTTCAACCAGGCCAAACTATTAATATAAATTTTTCAGCCAATTCTGATAAGAATAATACTTATCCTCCACCACAAGCAATGCTGCATTTTCAGACACCAGAAGGGAAGATGGCATTTAAAAACAATACCATTGAATTTTATCCCGTAAAAATTGGACAAAAGAGAAAGGTTAAACCCCTTATTGTTAAAAAACCCCCTGTTATCGATGGGGATATATCAGATACAAACTGGAATAAAAATGATATTCTTGACCAATTCAGGAATGTTCAGGGAGATCCACCTATTCAGAAAACCGAGATAGTAGTTAGTATGAATAAGGCAAGAAACAAATTATATGTAGTGGGAAAAGTTGAGGCTACAGCAGAATATGCCAGCAAAGGAGTTACGGGAAGAGACAATCGGTTTATACGGCGTGATGAGCAGGTAAAAATTCACATTGGTGTGGATGAGGAAGTATATACGTATATTGTAAATCCCAAAGGCACCCTGCTGGACACACAGGATAACACGATATTCTGGAATCCCAATGCAAAAATCTGGAATAGTACAGCAGCTGCAGCTGCAGAAACCAATCAGGACGGATGGCAATTCGAAATTGAAATACCTTTGGATGAACTGAACATTACTAATGACAAAACCACCATTAATTTTTCACGCAGAGATATCGAAAATAATACTGAATATGAATACTCTCTAACTTATGGGAGATCACGCTTTGATCACCGGGTTCCTATGTATGATACCGATTGGTTTGCTGTTGACCGTTTTGCTGAACTAGTACTGAAATAGGGATTATTACCAGAACGACCATCCGCCCTATAATAGAATTGATTCCATAATTATTTGCTTGACAAAATCAACCCTAAGTTCCTTAGAATTTGAAATTCACCTAATAATTAATACCTTTCTTAACTTTTATCAGTAACCACAAAATGCGTAAGGATTTCCCTTAAAATTGAAAAATTACTTTTTTGCGTAAAAAAAATGTTTAGTATGAATTTATATTTGGCAGGATATTCAGGTTCAAACTGTGCGCCAACAGGATATTTAATTGCTAAAATATGATTTGTCGAAACATTAATTATAGATAGAAAATACAAGAGAGATGAAAAAAAGAGGATTAGCTAGCGATAATTATGCGGGAGCACTTCCTGAAATGATTGAAGCTATAGAAGAATGCAATAAAAAACATGCCAGATCTTACGGTTACGATACCATCACAAAAAAAGCGGTTAATGAATTTAAAAAAACGTTCGGCTCTGGAATTGATGTAAGTTTTGTTTTCAATGGTACCGGAGCCAATGTGCTGGGTGTAAGTTGTGCCACGCAGTCCTTTAATGGGATTCTTTGCGCTGATACCTCGCATCTCTATGTAGATGAATCTACAGCACCTGAAGTCTTTACCGGATGTAAATTTTTTCCCTTAAAAACGAATGCGGAGGGTAAAATCGAACCTGATACCATTAAAAAGGCTGTAATCCGGAAAGGCGATGAACATCATCCCCAAATAAATGTTCTGTCAATAACCCAGCCTACCGAATACGGGACAGTGTATACCCTTGAAGAACTATCCCAAATTGGAAAAATTCTCAAGGAAATGGATATGATATTTCATATGGATGGTGCACGCCTATACAATGCAGCACTGAGCCTTAATTGTACGTTCCAGCAGATAACCAAAGGGGTAGGTGTGGATATTCTTTCACTGGGGGGCACTAAAATTGGTTTGCTTTTCGGAGAAGCGATTGTTTTCTTTGATAAGAAATTATCCGGAAATCTAAAGTACAAGCAGAAACAAAGCATGCAGTTGCCTTCCAAGATGCGTTTTATTTCTGCACAATTCCTTCGGTTGATAAAAGATGAGATCTGGAAAAGATCAGCAAGCCACTCTAATAAAATGGCTCAAAAATTATACAGTATGGTCAAAGGCATATCAGTGATAAAAATCACCAAACCTGTTCAATCCAATGTCGTATTTGCCACTATCCCAAGAGAATGGAATACAGAACTAATTAACCATACCCCATTTTATATATGGAGGGAAGAAACCAACGAAGTAAGATGGATGTGTTCTTTTGATACGACAGACAAGGATATTGAAGATTTCGTAAATTTAATTAAAAGACTGGCAATAAAGGCTAAGTAATTTATTCCGATCCAGGATTTAAAACATATAAAGTGTGAAAAGCATAATTCTTGTACTATTAACTATAATACTATCTTCAGGTTCCCGGGGCCAGGCACAAATCACCTCCCCTTTCCATGAAGATACTGTTTATATTGTTAGAGACGGTGGGCAGATCTATGGTAGTTTGATCACCCTTCAACATGAAAAGAAACTACCAGTTGCACTTATCATCTCAGGTTCTGGTCCAACTGACAGGAATGGCAACAATCCTATGATGACCAACAATTCTCTAAAAATGTTGGCTGATTCTCTGGCAGCAGCAGGAATAGGCAGCATACGGTATGATAAAAGAGGTGTAGCCGCAAGCATGGCTGCTGGTATTGTTGAGATTGAACTCCGATTTGAAGATTATGTAAAAGATGCCATCTCCTGGGCGCAATTTCTAAGAAAAGACAGCAGGTTCAGTAAGGTGATAATCATAGGTCATAGCGAAGGATCGTTAATTGGGATGATCGCCGCTTCACAGATTCAGGTTGATGGATTTATATCCCTGGCTGGCCCCGGTGAATCTACGGACCTGGTAATTAAAAGGCAACTCAAATCCCAGCCACAATTTGTTCAGGATCAGCTCTTCCCTAAGATTGACAGTTTGAAGAATGGTTTTACCATCGATTCAGTCGATCCGGCCTATTTCGCTCTATTGCGTCCGAGTGTTCAGCCCTATTTAATTTCCTGGTTCAAATATGACCCGCAAGTCGAGATAAAGAAATTACATATTCCTATCCTGATCATCCAGGGAGAAACTGATATCCAGGTAAGGACTGAGGATGCTGAACTTCTCAAAATGGCTGCCCCTAAGGCTGAATTGACAATCATTAAAGGCATGAACCATATCTTTAAACCATCATCTTTGGACCGGCAGGAAAATATTGCCACTTACAGGGATCCTGTCCTGCCCATTATGCAGGAATTAGTCAAATCGATCACGAAATTTATAATTGAAGAGGAATAATTTTCTATAGATAAAAAAAGAGGCTGCAAATGAAACAGCCTCTTGATATCAAATGTTAAAACAAATCAATTAATAGGATCAACTGAACCTCGCCTTGCCTAAAGCCCGTATTTCATCATCATCTAAAACGACGGATGTTTCCAGCTCCATAGCATGATTCCAGTTAAGTGCCCAATTGGCAACAGCCTGCGCATCGTCACATTCACAAATGGCAACGCCCTCAAATCTTGAAACATCATGCCAACGGCCAATTAATTTGATCTTATCCCCCAGATCATTTTGAAGGTCACTGTCTGACATCATAGAAAATCCCTTCAATACTTCATGACGCATCTCTGGGAATACACGCCATTGTACCATAAACTTCATAGGATACCTCCTTGGTTATTTAGTTATAAAATAGTTTGGAATAAATGGTAATCTAAGGATATAATATTTGTATTCCAATTATAACTTTAATAATGAACAGTTTTTAGGATAAATGGTAATCAGTCAAATACCAGTCAGATGGCTTGTTTCTCGTAGCTGGTGCAGGAATGCTCTTGAATGAACACTGCAGGATGGAGGTCGATTTCTGGCGGCTGACAGTTGATCACAAGCGGTTAATCGCATGTGATTGATAGCTGGCGGCTGGGAGGAAATAACAGTATCCCAGATTATTTCATTTTGTCAAGAATGCTCTTAAAACGTTCCAGGTCTCTCAGTGTATCCAGGTTGCTGTCATGCACATACCAGGCCTTCTGAGTTAATCCACTGTCTGCTGATTTTTCAAGACAATTCAACGCTTCTTCGGGCATTTCACACATGGCATAGATGCATCCTGCATTATACAACAGCATAGCATCTTCGGGATCCAAAGTAAGAGCCCTGTTCAACCAATCAAGGCCCTTTCCTCTTTCACCCAGTGCGATCAGACTGTTGGCCCCCATATATAGAGCCCTTGTATCTCCCGGATTGATCTTTAGATGGTTTTCAGCAATCATAACACCCCTTTGCCTGATCTCTATAGATTTGACCAGATCGCCAAGGTCTTCATAATATTGACCGGCCAGACAAAGACTTTGATAATCCTCCTTTCTAACACTGTTGGCGCTGATCATCAACCTGGCTGCCTGGTCTATTTTTCCCGTTACTAATGACATCCGGCCATATTGATAATAAGCTTCAAATAATGTGGGCCCTAATTCCACAGCCTTCTTGAAAGCCTCTTCTGATTCATTATATTTTTTACTTATAGATAGTACCATTCCACTTGAAACGTAAGCTTCTGCTAATGAGGGATTCAGTTTTACTGCATTTCTGCTGGTCATCTGGGCCATTTGAAGATTGTCTTCGGTGGCTTCGTGGTACATATAGAGATAAGAATAACAATCAGCTAGTCCACAATAGGCAAGTGCGTATTTATAGTCAATATCGATAGCCTTCTGAAACATCTCAATGGCATATTTGATGCTTTTCAGGCTGTACATGTCATAATATCTTCTTCCCTGAAGGTAGAATTCGTAGGCCTCGATCTTGCTGGTATGGGGGGATTGGATCTTTGACACTTTTTTCTCTTTAACTTTAATTCCGAGTACTTCTATCACTCTACTGGCAATGTCGTCCTGAATAGCCAGAATCTCCTTCTTTTGTTTTTCATATTTATTTGACCAAAGACTGATCCCGTTATCCACTTTTACCAACTCAATACTGATACTGATTTGTTCTTCAAGGATCCTCATGCCTCCATCCAAAACAACTGAAGCTCCTAGTTGCTTGCCAATCTCCACCGGATTGACATTCTTACCCTTAAAAGAGAATACGGTAGCCCGGGATAATACTCTTATGCCGCGGATCCGCCCGATACTGATGATAAGGTCCTCCGTGATTCCATCAGAAAAATAATCCAGTTCGGGATCATTACTTCGATTAATGATGGGCAGCACACCTACAACGGGTATCTCGGCATCTGTATTTGGCTTCGGAAATTTTGACACCAATCCTTTTACTATCAACTGGTGCAATTCTATCGGTTCATCAAAATCCCTCAGGCGATAATTTCCAAGTCCCTTTAAAGATAGGTAGTCAGGCAGAGCTTCCTCAAGTTTATCTATAAGCTGACCTGAAATCAGGATCTGTCCACCATGACAGGCATTGCAGATCCGGGATATACGGTGTATCTCAAGGCCAGTATACAAATCTCCCACAGGATAGATCTGACCAGTATGCAACGCGATCCTGACCTTTAAATCCACACTGAAAGACCAGGAAATATCCTGGAATTCCATTTGAATATTTGCAGCCGCTTTAAGTGCAGAAATCGAATCTTCAAAAATGATAAAAAAACCATCCCCTGTCCGGTCAATGATCTTACCTCCAAGTTTTTGTATACCTGAAGCAATGATCTCATTATGTTTATCAAGGATAACTGCATAATCCTGACCTAACGATTTAGCGATCTGAGTTGATCCTTCAATATCGGTATAAAACAAGATAAAGGAAGCTGTATTAGATATCTCCATTAGCAATACTCTCAATTCTAAATATAAACATCAAGAACAAATTTTCCTACCGGACAATTTGATATAAACCAAATCAATTAATATAAAGGTCAACAGCTGGAATTATATTGCCTTTCCTGAACAAATGATCTGTACAATAATTCTGAAATTAGTTTTGTTTATTTATATTACAATTTCGAACAATTGCTTTATCATGATATTCATTATGCTTCCTCAAAACACAATGAACTATGAAACTGGAAAGCATTGACCTGATAACTTTTATTGTCTTCATTCTGGTGGTCGTGTCCATTTCCCTTTACGCCAGCAGAAAGGAGGAGAATTCTGAAGACTATTTCCTTGCAGGCAGGAAATTGACCTGGTGGCTGATAGGATTATCACTTATTGCATCAAATATATCTTCAGAACATTTTATAGGCATGTCTGGAAAAGGATTCAGCCTGGGCCTAGCAATTGCCAGTTTCGAATGGATGTCGGCATTTACACTCATTATCATAGCTGTAGTATTTCTTCCTACCTTTCTTAGGTCCGGGATCTACACCATGCCTGAGTATCTCGAATATCGGTATAACAGGTCAGTGCGCTTATTGATGGCGATATTCATGCTATTTTTTTACATACTGATCACCCTGGCCACGGTATTATATTCAGGTGCGCTGGCATTAAATTCGATATTTGAAATTGATATGATAACCGGGATATGGGCAATCGGCATTGTTGCTGGGTTGTATACTGTTTATGGTGGATTAAAAGCGGTCGTGTGGTCTGACCTTCTGCAGGGGGGCACCTTGTTGATAGGTGGACTTATAGTAACCTTCCTGGCACTACAGGAGGTGGGTGGCTGGGAGAGTTTTGTTTCAGTTTCAGGAGATAAGTTACATACTGTTTTGCCCTGGGACCATCCGGAAATGCCTTGGGTAGCAGTGTTCATCGGTGGACTCTGGGTACCACATATTTTCTATTGGGGACTCAACCAGTTTATCACCCAACGAACACTGGGTGCCAAGGACCTTCATGAAGGACAGAAAGGAATACTATTTGGAGCCACCTTGAAGCTCCTGATCCCATTTATTGTGGTTTTCCCCGGGATTATGGCATACCAGCTATATGGTGATGCGATTACCAATGCAGATGGCGCATATCCATATTTGATCCAACAGATCCTCCCCGCAGGTATGATAGGGATCATGTTTGCCGCTCTTTTTGGAGCTGTTATGAGCACCCTGGATTCATTGTTGAACTCCTCTGCTACTATTTTTACGATGGATATATATTCTTCATATTTCAAGAAGGATAGTAGCTCTTCACATCTTGTAAAAGTTGGCCGGATCACTACCCTGGTCCTTGTAATTGTCGGCTGTATCTGGGCTCCTATTGTAGGCAGTTTTGATAAAGGAATTTACTTTTTTGTTCAGCAATTCTGGGGATTCATACAACCCGGAGTAGTCGCGGTATTTCTTTTCGGAATTATCTGGAAAAAAGTACCACCAAAGGCGGCTTTCTGGGGTATGCTTATGAATTTTCCCATATACGGATTCCTAATGTGGTTATTACCTGATGTGGCTTTCCTACATCATATGGCTATAACTTTCATACTGATATCCGTGTTTATAATACTCTACACCTTGCGTTACCCTGTAAAAGATATAAAACAAATGCCAGAACGCTTTAAACTATATACAAGTGTGTCAAAAACAGTGAAAATCTGGGGATTTTTAATAATTATTGCTACGGTTTTATTGTACATCATATTTTATTGATCCATAATTTTTATACCAGGTTGATTTTTATAATTTTATATAGACAAGGATGACAAAATACAAGCGTCTGTTAACAAATACATCGGTGGAAAATGCGGGTTGCGACAAATACGTTATTTAATAACTGTTATGGTAGATATGGCATAGCTGCCGTCAATGTTTTCTGTGCCGAACAGATACATGGATTGTTTAGAAGCGCCCAAAAAGCGCATGCCCCGTTTATAGTTCAATTAACCCCTGTAGCGAGGAATTATGCACATCCTGTTATGCTTTCAGGCATGATCGAGGCAGCAGACAGGATATATCCGGAAACCGTTTATTCGGTCCACCTGGATCATGGCACGCCATCTCATTGCCAGGATGCAATTAAGTCCAACGATTATGACTCGGTGATGATAGATGCCTCCCATGAGGAATTTCAAACCAATATTGAAATTACCTCAGGAATTGTTCGAAAGGCGCATTCTAAAGAAATAAGTGTAGAAGCAGAGCTTGGGGTATTAAGTGGCGTGGAGGATGATAAAAAGGTGGATAGTTCCAGGGCTTTATATACCGATCCTGATGAGGTAGAAACCTTTGTCAATCAAACGAAATGCGATAGCCTTGCCATAGCCGTCGGCACGAGTCATGGTGCCTATAAATTTTCAGGAAAAGGAGGCATCCAATTTCAAATACTGGAAGAAATAGGAAACCGATTGCCTGGCTATCCCCTGGTACTTCATGGAGCCTCAGCCGTTCCCTTGGAAGAGGTTGAACGCATTAATAATGCTGGCGGCACATTGTCAGCAAAAGCGAAAGGTGTGGATGAAACTTCCCTGAAGCGGGCCATCGAATTGGGGGTATGCAAAATCAATATCGCTACAGATACCCGGTTGATCTGGGCCAGAGTTCACAGGGAATTCTTTAAAAACTCCCCTGAACTTTTTGATCTCGTTATACCGGGAACTGAATATATGAAAGCCTATGAAGATTTTATGATCCGGAAATTCGAACTTCTGGGTGCTTGTGAAAAAGTTGAAAATATAAAAGTATAATAAAAGAATGAACAGAGATCCTAAATATCCATTACTGGTAAAACCAGATGACGGATCCGGAGAGTATCAGCATCTTACAAACCAGGAGGCTGGCTGGGAATTGTTGAATTTTGGAGCCAGAACATTAAATCGAAAGGAAAAATGGAAGCATAATACTGGAGAGAATGAGATGTTGATCGTATTGCTGGGCGGAAAGTTCTCCATACAGACTGATGCCGGGTCATGGATAACGGAAAAATCCAGAAAGAATGTATTCAGTGGATTACCGCATGCAGTGTATCTTTCAAGGCACCAGGAATTTACACTTATGGCGGAGTCCGAAATCCTGGACATTGCCTATGGATGGTGTTCAACAGATCAGGATCATCCAATACAGTTTATAGATCCTCACAAAGTTAATGAATTGGGCATCGAGATCAGGGGTGGCGATAATGCGACAAGGCAAATTAATGGTATATTACCACCGGGCAGTTATTGTCATCATCTTGTATCCGTTGAGGTATATACTCCTTCAGGGAACTGGAGTTCTTTCCCTGCACATAAACACGATACACGGAAGGTGGATGTAAACAACAAGGTATTGGAGGCCAGGCTTGAAGAAACCTATTTCTATAAAATAGACAAACCCCAGGGTTATGCCATTCAGCAGGTATATACTGACGACCGATCTTTAGATGAAATTGCTGTTGCAAGAAATAATGATATCGTGATGGTTCCAAGGGGTTATCACCCGGTTGTTGCAGGACATGGATATAATGTATATTATTTAAACTTCCTAACAGGCAGCGACCAGTCCCTGGCAAATTCTGATGATCCCGATCATGCCTGGATATACAATTCCTGGAAAGGCAGGGATCCACGAATCCCTATGGTAGGGATCGAAATGAACAAGTAAAATTAATCTTATGGCGAAAAGAAGATACGATGTAATAACTTATGGGCGCTCATCCATAGACCTGTATTCTAATAATATTGGAGCTGCCTTTGTCGACATTTCAGAATTTGGTGCTTTTGTCGGCGGATCTCCCCTGAACATATCGGTAGGATGCGCCCGGCTGGGGCTAAAATCTGCCCTGCTCACCGGGGTGGGTGAAGATCAGGTAGCTGATTTTATTATAAATTTCCTGAAAAAGGAAAATGTGGATACCCGGTTGATCCCCAGAATCAAGGGATCAAGAACCAGTGCGGTAATTCTTGGTATAGAACCACCTGATAAATTTCCACTGGTTTATTACCGGGACAATGCTGCAGACAGCCAGGTGGGGATCGATGATGTAATTAAGGCAGATGTCAAAAATTGCAGGTTGCTGGAGATATCAGCAACAGCGCTGAATAAGGAACCAAGTCGTAGTGCGGCATTTTATGCTACAGAAGAAGCTGTATCGGCAGATGTCCCTATTGTTATTGACCTCGATTTCAGAGCTGATCAATGGCATGACCCGAGAGCGTTTGGGATCACTATACGGGCTATTTTGCCCAGGGCAAAGATTGCCATTGGCACAGAGGAAGAAATTCTGGCTACTGTGTTGAATGATCCTGATCAGATCACCATTAAACATCAGCAAATATCTGCCCCGAAAATTAAGGGAAATATAAATATTGGGATACAGACCATTCTCGACCTGGGAGTAGAAGTACTTGTTGTAAAGAGAGGATCGGAAGGATGTTCTGTATTTGAAAAGGGAAAAAAGGAAATGAGAGTACCCGGCTTTCCTGTTGAAATATTAAATATCCTGGGAGCTGGCGATGCTTTCGCAAGTGGCTATATCTATGGATATTTAAAGGGTTGGGACCATTATAAGGCAGCCAGGATGGGAAATGCTTGTGGCGCTATTGTAGTTACACGAAAAGGGTGCGCTAATTTTATGCCTTATGAAGTTGAAGTAATGCAGTTTATTGAATCAAAAGGTGGATTTTAATATGATGAAAACAAAAAAGCTAACGGTAGCGCAGGCTACCATTGAATTTCTGAATAATCAATATGTGGAACGGGATGGAAAGACAAATAAGTTCTTTGGTGGTTGTTTTGGTATTTTTGGGCATGGCAATGTAGCCGGACTCGGCCAGGCACTGCAGGAACATCCGGAATTTACCTATTATCAAACCAGGAATGAGCAGGCTATGGTTCATACTGCAGCAGCTTATGCTAAGATGAAGAACCGGCTCTCAACGTTTGCCTGCATCTCTTCCATCGGTCCGGGTGCCACCAACATGATCACAGCGGCCGCTGCGGCTACCATCAACAGGATCCCCGTTCTGCTTATGCCTGGCGACATATTCGCACGTCGAAATGTAGCACCTGTTTTGCAACAGCTGGAGATGCCCCATTCTCAGGATATTTCTGTAAACGATTGTTTTAAACCGATCTCCAGGTACTGGGACCGTATAAACAGGCCCGATCAACTGATAACAACTCTTCCGGAAGCCATGCGCGTTCTGACTTCCCAGGCTAATACCGGAACCGTTACGCTAGCCATGCCACAGGATGTTCAAACCGAATCCTGGGATTACCCTGCCAGTCTGTTTGAGCCGAGATATTGGACTATAGGAAGGCCAAGACCGGACAGTGAATTGCTTAAAAAGGCAGCATCCTGGATTAAATCCTCTAATAGACCCATTATCATTGCAGGGGGTGGTGTTATTTATAGTGATGCCACCACCGTTCTACAAGACCTGGTTAAAAAAACTGGTATTCCACTCGCCGAAACTTTTGCTGGCAAAGGTTCCGTACCATATGATGTGCCTGAAAACCTTGGCGCTATAGGGGTTACCGGAACGCCTGGTGCGATTGCCTATGCTAAAGAAGCTGACATGGTCATTGGGATCGGAACAAGATATAGCGATTTCACAACAATGTCAAAAACGGCCTTCCAGCATCCGGATGTACGCTTTATCAATATTAATATTGCTGAATTCGATGCTTTCAAACATGCTGCCCTTGCCCTGGTTGGTGATGCGAAAGTGGCTCTCGAAGAGCTATCTATCTTACTTGAAGGATATCTGGTGAATGATGAATATCGAAAAAAGGCAGTTGAGTACAATGTGGCCTGGGATAAAAAAGTAGATGAGATCTATGATCTCGGCCACGGTATCCCGGTAAGCCAGGGTGAAGTTGTTGGGGCTGTCAATGAAGTAGTGGGCCCTAAGGATGTTGTGCTGTGTGCAGCAGGAAGTTTGCCGGGTGATCTGCACAAACTCTGGCGTACAAGGGATCCTAAAGGTTTTCACCTGGAATATGGTTATTCAACCATGGGCTACGAGATCGCAGGTGGCCTTGGGGCTAAAATGGCTGATCCTGAGAGGGAAATATATGTAATGGTAGGTGATGGCAATTATCTGATGCTTTCTCAGGAGATCATTACCTCCATACAGGAAGGTTTCAAAATGATCATACTGATCCTCAACAATAATGGATTCGCTAGTATTGGAGGTCTGTCCGAATCAGTCGGAGGAAAAAGATTTGGAACGGAATACCGCTTCCGTAATAAAGAAACACAGCAACTAACAGGTGATCAATTGCCAGTTGATTTCGCGATGAATGCCAGAAGTCTGGGTGCTTTTGTATTAGAATGCACCGACAT
>CAYMFU010000002.1:0-9321 GCA_964389805.1 uncultured Roseivirgaceae bacterium
CCAATGGGTAGTTCTGCTGGTAGAAGATTGATCATATAAAGAATAGAATATTGAAATATTGATAACTCTAGAGGTTAACAATATTTCAATATTAAATGAACATAATTAATTTCGGGCTTGCTTTTTAACGTAGAAGAGATAGTTTATTACCTTACATCTTTGGTAGTAAGGCAGATTTCAAAACCTTAAAATCAGTTTAAAATGGCACAAAGAAGAAGAACCGCAAGAATAGGATTATCTAGAATTACTAGAGTAACTGTTCCAAAATTAAACTTTACCGAATTAAGTGATCGAGAAAATAAGATGATTAATGAAGGAATCAACCAGAACATTAATCTTATTAAGATGATTAAAGAAGGAAGAAAAATCAGTAGTGTAATTAAGGCTCCAACTATTAATATTAAGACCTTGAGCAGAACTGATAACAGAAAGCTTAATACTCAACTTCGCACACGATTTGCAAGTATATCTTGATCAGATGACAATAACTCAACTTGAACCAATTACAACTGCAGTAGTCGCAAGTACTGTTGGGTCCGTAGTTGGTTCAGTTGTTGGCTCAATTTTAGCTAGCAAACTTGGGGATTAATAATTGATAGACAGTCTTTTTTACTTTCTAATTTTTAGTTCTTCATTATAATGATTCGCTTCCTGCAATTGAACCATAAGGTAAGATTGCAGGGCTAGGTGAAATTGAGATCATAGATGAATCTCGCAAATCAAAGCTCTCAATTTATGATAGCGTTTTTAATCAAAATAATTCCTCGAGGTTCTACCGAGGGGCTCTGCCCCAGGGTAGTTGATTGAAAATTTATGGATTCAACTTTTAAGATTTTTTATTAGATTTATCTTTGGTGTATTTGTAGTTTGGTTATACGTTATTTTGGCGCCAATCATATTAGAAAAAGCATTTTTCCGGAGAAAAGAAAGACTCAATTTCTACTTCTGAGCAAGAGTGTAAGACATTAAAATCATAAATATTTGTCTGTTAAGTTTTGATATAACAATCAGAAATTTAAGGTCTGATCATACGAATTTACATACGAGAGAGTATTAATTGAACTTAATTCATCCTAATATTTCTTAATGCCTTTCATTAAGAGATCTAAAGGTATCATATGAGCTTTAATGAAAACATTTAATGCTTAATCAAACTTAATTCTAGAATGAATTCCGTTATGCTCCACAATTTTATAGATTGTGAATAAGATTTACCAACATTTTCGCCAACATGAAAATGTTGGTTTTTTTTGTTTTAGATAAAATGCTCTTTTAAATTTTTTAAGGAATTCCCAATTATTCTTTCCCATTGAGGTTTTATAAACTTCTTATCTAACCATTTGCCAATCAAGGGAATGTATATATTGTATTCTAAAGCATAAGTAAATTTCGTTCCTCCGTCTACTGATTCAAATACCCAGAAAGTCGTATGAGGCATTCCTTTTGTAGCCCTCCCTTTCCATCCCTTGTTTTCAACATAATCAAATATTTCTGTTTCTATATTGACTGATAATCCCATCATCTTTGCTTTATAGGAATATCGAGTACCATTGCCCTTGATTGTATTTGTTGTTGGTTTAAAATCTGATACACCTTCAAACCATTCCTCCCATTCTTTATAATCAGAAGCATACTGAAATGCCTCATCTATTGGAGCGGGTAATTGAATACTGTTTTCAATCCTAGTCATTGATTTAAATTTGGTATTTATTTTGATAACATGGAAAAAATCAAAATAATTCCGGCGGGACGAAAAAATGATCTCTTACCTACGATTGAATAAATAAAAAGATAGTATCTATTCCATAACCTGATATAATGAATCATATAAACTGAAATTTTTCTTATATTGTGGTATACGCCATTTTTTAACTAACTGATTTTTAAGTTATGAATAAAAATAAACTGATCACCCTTCTTGTGCCTATTTTAATATTGGCATGCAATCCAGACAATCCCCAGGAACGAGGAGTTGGTCCCCCCTTACATGTTGAAATAAAAAAAGATCAGGACCGATTTCAGATGTATGTAAATGGCAATCCTTATTTTATAAAAGGGGCCCGGACAATCGGTACAAAATATATGGATAAAGTATCCGAATATGGTGGGAATGCTGTCCGAATCGGTTACCGGAAAAATGTTGAGGAAGTAATGGATGAAGCCCATCGCCTCGGTTTAACTGTGTTATTTGGACTTCCCGTTCAGGCAGAAAGGAATGGTTTCGATTACGGGGATAAGAATACCGTAAAAGAACAGTTCAATAAAATGAAAGAAATTGTACGGACCCACAAAGATCATCCTGCACTTCTCATGTGGGCCATTGGAAATGAATTAGACCATATCCCTGGTGATGAGGACTATAATCTCAATATGTGGAATGCGGTGAATGACATTGCACGAATGATACATAAAATTGATGGGGATCACCCGGCAATGGCAGTAGTTGGAAGAGGAAATAATGAAAAAATGAAGGATATCGTGGAGCGATGTAAAGATATTGATCTATTGGGGATCAACACCTATGCCGATATCTGGGAAATTCCTGACTGGTTACGTGAGTACAATTGGAATAAACCATTTGCGGTTACGGAATGGGGCCCAAGTGGACATTGGCAGGTACCGAGAACAAAATGGGGAGTTGTGATAGAAGAAACAAGTACAGTAAAAGCCGGTGTCTATCAGGAACGATACGAAAGGGTAATAAAATCTGAGCCCTGGTGCATAGGATCATATGTTTTTCTTTGGACAAGTAATAGACAGGAGAGGACCCATACCTGGTACAATATGTTTCACGATGATGGATCAGAGAAGGGACCTGTTGAAGTAATGCATTATGAATGGACAGGAAAATGGCCGGATAACAGAACACCAGTAATTGATTCAATACAAATCAATGGATTGAATGCTAAAGATAATATCCTCTTAGGAACCTCCACTGTTTATCAAGCAAAGGTTTTTACCTATGATCCAGATGGGGATGAATTGACTATTCAATGGGAACTTATTCCGGAAAACAAGAAATTCGGAGCCTACGCCGGACAGGGAGAAACTAAGCCCACAACACTTGTTGGATCTGTAATTGAGAAACTGGAAGATGGTAGACACATAAGATTTTTATCTCCTGATGAAATGGGAGGAAATTTCAGATTGTTTGTCTACGTCAATGATGGGAACAACCACTCAGCTATAGCGAATATACCCTTCCATATTATAGAAGAGTGATTTCTGCAATTTGTACTTATACCAATGGATGAATCTCTATTTAAATAGTACTAATTTAGAGAATCGGACCTGTTGTTTTAACGAGATATAGGCTTAATAAGTCCGCAGCCTATCCGAATAATGCAAATTGGACTACTTATATTACAATTATTTAACCCTACCGTTAGATAATGCAATTTGTCTTATATAAGAATATATTAATAAGATTGAATTGACGTTAATAGGGTATGAAAGATTACGATAACCTGGATAGCAGCAAGGTTTTTATATTGAACGACGAAGTTATTGCCGAGGCTTTTCTGGAATATTATAATGATATTCCGTTTATCAACATTTATGTTGATTATTCTGTTGACATGTATGTCAGGTTAAAAAGGAGGTCTGATACAATAACTATTTTCAGGAATCTTAGTCGTGGATTAGTAAAATCTCTTGTAAAACATGGCTTTGCATGTAATGATTCGGGTTCTATCCAAATGCGATTACACTTGAACTAAAATAAAAAATCCCGCAATTGAGCGGGATTTTTTTTGGATTAACCAAATGAGCAACTAATCCTCGTGATCATCAAAATCATCATCCCCATCGTGGTCTTCTCCGGCGTCCAGCATTAAATTAAGCTTTGACCATATAGCTGCTGCAATATCTGAATTGGAATTACTGTTTATTCTCACAATTCCATCAATATCCACACTTGTCTCATTGATATTGATGCTATCTAGGAACTGATCAAGATCGAATAAAATCAGTATATGATTTAATGCGCCCTTGTCAAGCTGGATCCCTGATTTACGTTCAATTTCGAACTCAATATGCCTGTCAGTCGAATACTGAACAGTTACAGGATCAGACCCCTCAACGGCATAAGTGAATTCAATAAATATTGAATATTCATTATCCAGGATAGGTTCTAGTTTTAATTCAATTTCCTTATATGTACCCGGGAAAACATCTGCAATGCCAAAATCCGGATTACTTGTTCCTGCAATTAGATCTACTTCAAATCTTCCTTCGAACTCTATATCAAAATTAGAATCATCAAATGAGTCATCAGAATCGTCGTCGCTCGAATCATCGTCACTCGAATCATCGTCGCTGCTGCCATCATCAGAATCATCATCGTGGCCACTACTATTACTTCCACTGTGATCATCCGAATGGTCGTCAACAATTGATTCAAATTCAATCTCTGTAACGCCGAGCATAACCTGGTTGAATGTAATATGATCTTCCAAAGCCCTTGCTCCTGCGTCAAACCCACCTATATTTGAGGTGGCTTTGATCTTCAATTGAACATCCGCTAAATTAGGATCAACGTCCTCTCCACAGCTGGTCATTAACAATCCAACTACGATTAATAATAATGGAATCAGGTTTTTCAAATTTTTCATCATACAGTTATATAATTGTTTAACTTTTTTCATTTTATATTAAATTATTTCTATCTACATTGATTCCTTTTCAAATACAAGAACATCCAATGTGCCGTCTCCCCCACTAGTGCTATGAAATTCCACACGATTTTCCAATACATCTTCTATATCCCAATCATCATTGAACTCACTCAAAGGAATTGTGTCACCGAAATCCAGAACAAATTTTTCATGACCACTATCTGTACTTACCTCCCAGGTACCCTCTACTACATCGTCATTTTTCGTGGCTACTACAGTACCATTCTCCCGGAAATCGAAAGAAATACCATCAAAATTTGTTGTTTCATTATCACCGGAGTCATTATATTTGGCAACCATCCAAGTCCCTTCAATAATAATATCGGATAAGGAAGCATTGCCTTCTCCTCCGCCATTATCAGTCGGGCGTTCAAACGTCAGGTATTCAACAGAACCATCTCCACCGCTTATATCCTTTAGCTTAATGATATTTCCGTCAAACTCTATAATATCCCAGTCATCAACTATTTCTGCCAAAGGGTATTCATCTCCAAAGAATAGTTCCAGTTCCAATGTGCCATCATCTCCATAGGTCATCCATTCTCCACGGTATCCCTGGCCATTTTTACTTGCCTCGACTATGCCATTTTCAAGAAAATCAAAAACGTATCCATCAAATATGGCTGTCTCGTCTTTTTCATCCATGAACTTCGTGATTTCCCAGAGTCCATCAACCAATACATGGCGCAGGTCTGAATCGTCCACGTCATCATCGTTATAATCATTGTCATCATCTTCATCACAATCATCTTTTGCAGCATCTATCAGGTTTTCCAATTCGTCATTATTGTTTACTTCATATTCCTCCCCACTTGATAGTACAACAGTAATCGGGTATTTAATACTTGCTATTTCGTCTTCATCGAATTCTTTAAAGAAATGATGTAATTGCTCATCATTCTCAATACTAATCACATCTGATAGCTGGTTTTCAGAATCGAATACTGAAATGGTGAAAGGATATACAAAGTCAATACATTCAATATCATCATCAATTTCATTTTCACCACAGGATTTCCAAAGCGCTTCCAGGTCATCTTCATTATTGATAACAAGCTCTGTATGATCAGCGAGAATAACAGTAATTGGGAATAGAATTTCGACGATATCATCATCCCATTCAAATTGATCAAGAATCTTTTCCACGGTAACTAAATCTTCCTCTGAATCTAGGTGTATTTCCAATCCGTTAACTACAACCGTTATTGGTAGTACGATAGAGGAACAACTGGATTTGTCAATTATATTATCTTCCGACCCATCCCTCATAGCTGTACGTTGAACGAGTTCGGCAACTTTTGAATCAGGTGTAATAACCTGTTCTGGCGAAGTATCAATGATCTCTGTAACGTCTTGCTGGCAGCTAAATAAAAATAGCAGGCCAATCATTGAAACAAGTGTGAATAATCTTAAGCTAGTTTTCATGTGTAAATAGTTTTTAATTTCAAAATCGATAATAAAACAGTCCAACCCGGGAAATTCCTACCCTGACTCAAAAAAAAATAAATAAAACTTATGATTAGGGCGTTTTATAAATACGTTTACATTATATAATGACTGTATATATCATATTAGTTTTTCTCTATGTCCGGAGATAATATTTGTAAGGAGGATAGATTTAATGAGATCTTCAGGCTTCATTCAAGGGAGCTGCATGACTTTCTCTATTATAAATATGGGATGGATAATAATCCTAAGGACCTCGTCCAGGAAGCTTTTTTAAAACTATGGGATAATTGCCATAAAATATTACCTGGAAAGGCCAGGTCATTTCTTTTTACAGTAGCCAACAGGCTAATGCTTAATGAATTATCCAGAAGGAAAACAGTCTTAAATTATTCTAGTAAAGAATATGTGAAAGACCATAATTCTGAATCTCCAGAATACCTTATGGAGGAAAAGGAATATATGGAGAAATTGAAAAACGGTATTGAAAACCTTACAGAAGAACAAAGAATAGCCTTTCTTTTGAATCGAATTGAAGGGAAACGTCATCAGGAAATAGCTGAAATGTTAGGAATTTCCCGGAAGGCTGTGGAAAAGCGAATATATACTGCCCTGCGAAAATTAAAAGATCAGGTAGGCAAAATATAATTTTGCTCTATGGTAGGAAAAATGAACATTAAACTGTTATACTATTGAAAAGCACTAAAAATGAATACTGATCAATATATAGAGAAGTGGCTGAATGGTACCCTGACTGAGGAGGAACGTGCCCGATTTGAAAAAACAGAATCTTTCAAAGAATTGAAGAAATTATCAGATTCGATCCAGCAATTTAAGGCACCTGACTATAACACAGAGGCAGAACTTCAACGGTTAAACAGAAATAAAAGTAAAAGAGGAAATCAAATAAAGATACATTGGCAAAAGACATTACTCAGAGTAGCAGCTATGTTAACAATTGTTGTAGGCGGTTATCTATTATATACTTATTTTCTGCCTGCAACAATTGCAACCAGCATTGCCGAATCAAAAGAAGTTTTGCTACCGGATTCATCAGTTGTCATCCTGAATTCTGTATCAAAAATAACTTACAATAAAAGAACATGGGAAAGAAACCGAAATCTGAAGTTAATTGGCGAAGCCTTTTTTAAAGTAAAAAAAGGATCGAAATTTGATGTTAAGACTTCCGCTGGTACTGTTAGCGTATTAGGCACACAATTTAATGTAAAACAACGTAAAGATTTCTTCGAAGTAGTATGTTATGAAGGCCTTGTAAGTGTCAAAACCCCTGTTGATAATAATGAATTACCTGCATATCATTCATTGAAGATAATAAATGGAGAGATTATAAAGAGCCGATTTTCTAAGGAATCTGAGCCAGCCTGGATAAATAATGAAAGCGCATTTACAAGTGTTCCTTTTCATCAGGTGACCAGTGAATTTGAAAGACAGTATAAGGTAGAGATTGTAGCGAAAAATGTGAATATGGAAGTACTTTTTACCGGAAGATTCACCCATGATGACATGATCCTTGCTTTAAAAGCCATCACTATCCCTCAAAATATTACTTATCAAATAACTGTAGATCAACAGATCATATTATCAGGTGAGGTTGAATAAATACATTCTCGTAAGTATTATTCTCTACTTAATCCATATTTCGGTTATTGCTCAGGAAGATGGGGAGATATCATTGAGGGCTATTCTTGATGATCTGGAAGACAGGTATGAGGTATCGTTTACGTATGTGGATGAGGATATCGAAAGTGTATTCTTAAAACCACCATCTGCGGATATTGGTCTCAATGAAGCCATTCAATATCTGAAAAATATAACCGGATTAAACATTCAACAGCTTAGTGACCGGTTTATAACCATAAACCGGATTAAGGAGAACAATATTGCCATATGTGGGATTCTGGTGGACAGGAAGGATGGTCATATCATTCATGGTGCAACTATTCAGGGCCCATCGAAGTTTACAGTAAGCAATGAAAGCGGGGGATTCAGACTTACAGGATTAACACAGGGGGATACTGTCCTTTTTCGATATTTAGGTTACGAATATCTTATCAAACCAGTATTCCAGTTTTCCGAAGATGGATGTGATACCATAAAATTAGATCAACAACGCATAAAACTTAAGGAACTGGTCATCGCAAATTTTATTTCGCAAGGTATAGATAAAGATGCTGAAGGTGTGTATACTATCGATGCGGAAATACTTGAAATCCTGCCAGGCCTGACCGATCCGGATGTCTTACATACTATTCAATATCTCCCAGGCATTATCAGCATAGATGAGACGGTGTCTGATATAAATGTCAGGGGTGGAACCAATGATCAGAATCTGATTCTCTGGAATGGTATTAAAATGTACCAGTCAGGTCATTTCTTTGGTTTGATATCTGCCTTCAATCCATATATTACAAATAGAGTCAGTCTCACTAAAAATGGATCTAGTTCCTTTTTAGGCGATGCGGTCTCAAGTACGCTCAGTATTGAAACGGATCATCAGGTAAAACAGAAGGTATCAGGCAGTGCCGGAATTAATATGATCAATGCAGATGCAAACGTAAATATACCCTTGTTTAAAAAATCCACACTTCAGATTTCAGCGAGAAGATCAATTGCCGATCTCATAGAAACCCCTACATATGAAAGTTATTTTGACAGGGTGTTCAGAAACACAGAAGTTTTAAATCCGACTGATAATCCCGATTCTCTTATTAATTCGAATGAGAATTTTGAATTCCATGATCTGAGTATTAATTATAATTACAATATAACAAGTAAGGATAAATTGGAATTGAGTTTCCTGAGGATCTATAATGATATAGAATACCAGGAAAGTGCTGTTATAAGTGGGGAAAATGAATCAAAAACAAGCGGACTGGAACAGACAAGTATGGCCGCCGGCCTGGTTTACAATCGATTATGGAGTGAAAAATTACGAACAAACGCCCAATTCTATCTTTCTGATTATAATCTTGCTGCGGTAAATTTTGATCTCTTTAATGACCAACGATTGATCCAGGAAAATGAAGTATTGGAGAAGGGATTGAAGCTGGATACAAGATACCTCTTTTCCAAGAACCTGGATTTTTTCGGAGGTTACCAGCTAATAGAAACAGGCATTGGAAACCTTGTCGAGATCAACAATCCTCTTTTCCGAAGATATATCAAAAGGGTTCTGTTA
>CAYMFU010000003.1:0-2712 GCA_964389805.1 uncultured Roseivirgaceae bacterium
TATTCTTATTAGTACTTTGAAATTTAATCACTACATCAATAAAAGTATTTTACAAATGAATAGAATTTCACTGTAAGACCTGCATAATAGTCGAATCTGATTTATAATGAGAATGCGTCGTTAAAGCCTATGACGCTTTTAACCTTTTTACATCGATTAAACCCTTAAGAGCAAACATATTTTGTCATTTAGTATGGCCTTCCTTTCCTTATTTCTGGTAATGTTATTAGAAATTATTTAGTTATGAGAATTACGCAATTTGATATAAAGGCGCTTTTGGTTTTTGTTACACTTAGATTTATTCTGATTCCAGACTGGTCTGTTGCACAGGAGAAATTTAATTACTTGCCTAAACCCAAAAACGGCAATATTTATATTGTCGCCCATCGCGGTGCCCACTTAGGAATTCCTGAAAACACACTTGCAGCCTATCAGAAAGCCATCGACCTTGGGTGTGACTTTGTTGAAATTGACGTGAGACAAACCAAAGATGGGCAAATTGTCAGCATTCATAATTCTACAATTGATGCATATGTTGAAGGTAAAACGGGAAAAGTAAGTGATTTTACGCTAGCTGAATTGAAAGCCCTGGACATAGGATCACGAATTGGCCCTGAATGGAAAAATGAGCGTATTCCTACAATTGAGGAAATACTGCAATTGTGTCGTGGGCAAATTGGAATATATCTGGATTTGAAAGAGCCATTAGTTGCTCAATTAGTTCCTATAATAATAAAACACGGCATGGAACGGGATGTATTTTGGTGTATATCAACATCAAAAATGGAAGAGATTTTGAAAGTTAAGAAACTATGCAATAAATGTGTTCCCATGCCAGATCCGGGTAATGAAGAGAATATTGAATCTACCTTCGAGCAGGTGCATCCTCGGGTTCTGGCGCCTGTTATGAGTGACTTCTCAGAAACATATGTGAAAAAAGCTCACGAAAAGAATGTAAAAGTGATTGTTGATGAGAAAAGGGGGACGGAGAAGGAATGGACCAGAATTTTGGACTGGGGTACAGACGGAATTCAAACTAACGATCCGGAAAGACTTATTAAATTTTTAAATGAGAGAGATGAGAAATTGAAGCTCTAATAGAAACTGGATATTGATTTTATCCCAGACATATTGGATTAATAATATGATATTCTATTGCTCAGCATCCAGAAACATTCTTTTATAATAATCAGAATACGCTTTTAGATCTTCCAAATAACCTTCCATATCTAATAACTGTTCATCGTAGATGAGGTAGTTCATATCACGACTTTATTGGTATAATGACGCACAGTTTCCGACATAGTAAATATACTTTTCAACTTAAATAAATGCTGGTTGTCCGCATGTCTTCCAACATCCGTTTTCCGTCAATATCTATATTTTGAATATAAATAATTGATCTCAAAAAACTTATTTTACCTATATTTAAGGTAGATAAAATACAGGTCATGGATAAAATTGAATTAAAAAACAGGAGATCATTTATTAAACAAGGTGCAGCATTAACCGGAGGAATTTTGATTAATCCCTTAGCTGTTGATCGAAGTGCGTATGCGAGTGCTGGCGATACCATAAAACTTGGATTGATCGGTTGCGGAGGCAGAGGAACGGGAGCTGCGGCGCAAGCTTTAAAAACTGGTCCAAATGTTCAGTTGGTGGCTATGGTTGATGTTTTTGAAGACCAACTAAAAAAGAGCTATCAAAACTTATTGAACATCAGTGAAATCAAGGATCAGATTAAGGTGCCGGAGAAGAACATGTTTGTAAGCTTTGATGCCTATAAGAATGTGATTGAGGAATCTGATATTGTAATCCTGGCTACTCCTCCGGGATTTCGACCTGAACATTTTGAGGAAGCTGTGGCAAAAGGGAAGCATGTTTTTATGGAAAAGCCTGTGGCTTCAGACGCACCAGGAGTTAGAAAGATCCTGACTGCTGGCAAAGTTGCCTCTGAGAAAAATTTGAAAGTTGTAGTTGGGCTTCAAAACAGATACGATCCTGGCTATATCGAGATGGTAAACAAATTGAAAGCCGGAGAAATTGGAGATATCGTTTCCAGTACGTGTTATTATATGAAAGGCCAATATAATATTGTTCCCAGGTCTTCAGTTAACACGGAGCTGGAATTTCAAATTAAAAATTGGCATTTTTTTAACTGGCTATGGGCCGGAGCGCCAGCTGGACTTCAAATTCATAATACGGATATTGTAAATTGGGTAAAAGACTCTTATCCTGTTCAGGCCCAGGGGATGGGAGGAAGAGCTGTGATTGAGGGACCTGATACAGGGGAAGTATTTGATCACTTCTACGTTGAATACTTGTATAGCGATGGATCAAAATTGAATAGCCAAATCAGGATTATGAATAATGTATTCAATAAGAATGGATCTTTTTTTACTGGAACAAAGGGTAGTGCTAATCTTAGAGAGGGGATTAAGGATAAACATGGCAATAAAGTATGGAGATATAGAGATAAAGACAACCCGAACCCATATCAAATCGAGCACGACATACTTTTTGATGCAATAATTAATGACAAACCTATAAACGATACGGAATTTGGTGCTAAAAGTACCATGACGGCGATTATGGGAAGAATGGCATGTCATTCTGGTAAAGTAATAAAATGGGATGATGCGATTAACTCTGCTTTGATCATTGCCCCTGAAAATATCAGGGCTAATTCAGTTCCCCCTATATTGCCCGATG
>CAYMFU010000004.1:0-30995 GCA_964389805.1 uncultured Roseivirgaceae bacterium
ATAGATGACAATGTGATTGAATCCACAGGTCATTCTCATGTTTCAGATGGCCTCGAAAGCCTGAACAGAATTGATCGTAAAAAAGTTTTAAAAAAAGCAATGGAGAAACTAAGCAAAGAAGAAAATTTATTAATTTCACTATACTATTTTGAAGAGAACTCTGTTGCTGAAGTCTCAGATATAACCGGATTAGAGCAAAACTATATTAAAGTAAAGGTACACAGAGCAAGAAAAAAGCTTTACAATGGTTTATCACAGGTTATGGGAATTAAAATGGAAGACGTATTATGAAGGAAGAAAAAATTGATCGTTTTATCCGAAAGGCCATTAACGATGGATATATAGAAAATCCATCTCCAAACTTTACGGAAAATGTAATGGATAAGCTTGGTGTTGCCAATCTGGAAGCCAAACTCAAAACCAAACCGATGAAATCAAAATGGGGATTACGATCCATGATCTTCATTTATCTTATCATTATGGTTGCTATACTTTTGATCCCAGGTAGTTTGGCATCAGGTGGATATCAATTGCCAAAATTTGAGCTGCCTTCTTTAAGTAAATATTTTGTTCTTGACAGCAATATTTCCAAACTACTGTTGACGCTCATCCTTGGAGGATGGTTCCTTATATTCATAGATAATTATCTTAAAAAATTCTTTACTAAGTAAGCAAACAATTCTAAATCTGGATATTTTCAACCTGCTAATTAATCCGCGATTCTAATTTTGAATATTAGATTTATAATCTTTTAAAGGGAAATTTTTTTTCTGCGCGTAATTGTCTGATAATCACGAGATTATACAAAGGTTCCACTTATGTTATTCAGCTTTGCTTTTTTCACGTTTTAGGACTATTTTTACCACCCCTAATGGGATGGGGAAGTCCTTCCTGCTCTCCTCATTTTTTTAACTCAAAATGGAAAGATATGAAAGTTTATGATGACAAGCACATTAAGAATGTAGTACTACTGGGGAGTGCCAAATCAGGTAAAACAACACTAGCCGAAACAATGTTATTTGAATCTGGTATGTTGAAACGTCGTGGCGCAGTAGAAGATAAAAACACGATATCCGATTATCATGAGATAGAGCATGATCGTGGGAACTCAGTATACGCTACTTCTATGCATAGCGAATGGAGGGATTATAAGATCAATTTGATTGATACTCCAGGCCTGGATGATTTTATGGGAGAAATTGTATCATCTCTTCGTGTAGCCGATACATGTCTTATGGTCATTAATTCACAATATGGTGTAGAGGTAAATACTGAACTCATCTGGAATTATGTGGAAAAATTCCAAAAACCAGTGATTTTTGGTTTAAATCAACTTGACCATCCAAAAGCAAATTTTGAATTGGCTGTTGAATCCATAAAAAACAGGGTCGGTTCTGCCGTCGTTCTAATGCAATACCCTATTAATCAAGGGGAAGGATTTAACGGTATCATCGACCTGCTTAAGATGACATATTACAAATTCCCAGCAGGAGGAGGAAAACCAGAGAAATTACCTATCCCTGATGAAGAGAAGGATAAGGCAGAAGAATTGCATAATGAACTAGTTGAGAAAGCTGCTGAAAATGACGAAGCCCTTATGGAACTGTATTTTGAGAAGGGTTCTCTTGATGAGGACGAATTAAGAAAAGGATTAAAGATCGGTATGCTCCATCAGGAAGTATTTCCAATATTCTGCCTATCGGCGAAGAATAATATGGGTAGTGGCCGTCTTATGGGCTTTATCGATAATGTAGCCCCATCAGCTATCGAGGGAAAATCAGAGACAACTGTCGATGGAAAAGAAATTCAGTGCGATCCAAAGGCAAAAACCTCTCTTTTTGTATTTAAAACAATTAATGAAGCATACCTGGGTAAGGTTACTTTCTTCAAAGTATGTACTGGAGAATTGAAAATAGGATCTGAACTTTACAATACAACCACGAGTACGTCTGAAAAGATCAATCAGTTGTTTATAATGGATGGCAAGAACAGAACCAACGTGGATAAACTTGCTGCTGGTGATATTGGTGCTACCGTTAAGCTTAAGGACACAAATACCAATAACACGTTACATGTTAAAGAATTTCCGGTTGAATATCAACCCATGGAATTTCCAGAACCTAGAATGCAGACTGCCATTCGGGCAAAGGATAAAAATGATGAAGAAAAACTGAGTGAAGCTTTAAGGGAGATAAACCAGGAAGATCCTACTTCTGTGATCCAGTTTTCAAGGGAATTAAAACAATTGATATGGTCAGGTCAGGGAGAATTACATCTTGCGGTTACAGACTGGAAACTTAAGAAGATCTATGGAGTAGAAGCTGAAACATTTAAGCCGAAGATCCCTTATCGGGAAACCATTCAAAAGAAAGCTGATGCCAGTTACCGACACAAAAAACAATCTGGTGGAGCCGGTCAATTTGGAGAGGTATTTATGCGAATCGATCCGTATTATGAAGGAGCACCCGAGCCCACAGATTTAAACCTCAGGAAAAAAGAGGAAATTAATCTGGAAGGTGGAGGAAAGCTTGTATTCTACAATTGCATTGTAGGTGGCGTCATTGATCAAAGGTTCATTCCATCTATACTCAAAGGGATTATGGAAAAAATGGAAGAGGGCCCACTGACGGGATCTTATGTACGTGATGTACGTGTATTTGTATATGATGGCAAAATGCACCCGGTTGACTCAAATGACATCTCATTCAAAATAGCAGGAGCCCAGGCATTTAAAACTGCCTTTGTCGATGCAAATCCTAAAATCCTTGAACCAATTTATGATGTTGAGGTGATGGTACCTGAAGATCTTATGGGTGATGTTATGACTGACCTTCAATCCAGAAGGTCCATTATAATGGGAATGGATGCAGTCAATAATTATCAGGTAATAAAGGCAAAGACACCTTTGGCCGAAATGTATAAATATACGACTACGCTGAGATCCCTTACGCAGGGTAGGGCTAGCTTTAAAGCCAAATTCTCAGAATATTCTCCTGTACCTCCTGATATTCAACAAAAACTATATCAGGAACATCTGGCGGCTGAAGCTGAGAAGTAATTTAAGTTGTAAAGAATTTAATAAGATCCCGCTTCAGTCTGTATCAGGATGGATGGCGGGATTTTCTATTTAATTAATGGCAGGATATCATCCAGATATTCCCGGGTATTCGCCAGTCTCGGCACCTTATTTTGCCCTCCGAGCTTATCTCTTTTTTTCATCCAGAAATAAAAAGTGCCATCATTAACCGCATGAACTATGGGTTTATTCAGAGCTATATTCTTATATCTCTTGGCATCATAATCACTATTGATCCGCCTTAAAGTCCTGTCTAAGACATCAACAAATTTATTAAGATCATCAGGTAGTTTTTTGAATTCAATGATCCACTCGTGTCCACCCTTTTCACCTTGGTTAAAATATCGGGGTCCTGCGGTATAATCTCCAATGATGGCGCCCGTTTTCGAACAGGCATTTTCGATACCTTGTTCTGCATTTTCAATTATTAGTTCCTCACCAAAAGCATTTATAAAATGCTTGGTGCGGCCTGAGATTTTTATCCTAAACGGGTATTTTGAGGTGAACCTGACAGTATCTCCTATTCTGTACCTCCATAATCCAGCATTAGTAGATATTACCAATGCATAGTTTTTACCAATCTCAACTTCTTCCAGACCTATTACCTTGGGATCATCATTGTTTATATCTTCAAATGGAATGAATTCATAAAAGATTCCGTAATCAAGCATCAGCAATAGCTCATCCGTACTTTTTTTATCCTGAATTCCGAAAAAGCCCTCGGAGGCGTTATATGTCTCCATATACCTCATATTACCCGAGGGGATCAATTCTTGAAATAATCTTTTATACGGCAGAAAAGAAACAGCTCCATGAACAAACAATTGAAGATTAGGCCAAACCTCAAGTATATTTTCCGCATTCTTTAATTCAAGAATCCTTTTGATCAAAACGATTGTCCAGGTAGGGACCCCATAAATACTGGTTACATTTTCCTCGGAAGTAATTTCAGCCATCTTCTCGATTTTCTCTTCCCAATCACTCATTAGTGCGACATCAATTGGGGGAGTTTTTTTTATTTGAGACCAGAATGGCAGATTTTTAATAATTACTGCAGAAACATCGCCATAATAAGATTTAGAGTTTTTATCGAATTGGTTGATCTGGTGGCTTCCACCAATGACCAATCCTTTTCCAGCATAGATTTTTGAGTCAGGATAATTATTCACATAAATAGATATCATATCCTTGCCCCCTTTAAAATGGCAGTCTTCCAGGGCTTCATTCGTTACAGGTATATACTTGCTTCTGCTGTTTGTAGTACCCGAGGACTTGGCAAACCAATTAACTTCCGAAGGCCACAAAATATTCTGTTCACCATTCAGCAATCGTTTTATATATGGATAGAGTACTTCATAATTCCTTACAGGTACTTTATTTCTGAAATCACTTAGTGTTTTAATATTTGCAAAATCATGTTCCTTGCCAAAAACTGTATTTTTTGCAGTGCTAATTAGTTTTCCAAATAATTCCTGCTGTACCTCGATTGGATATTTAAGGAAGAGTTCAATTTGATGCATTCTTTTTAGCATCACCCATGAAAAAATTGAATTGATCAGTTCCATGTTCGGCTAAATCTTTCTTTTCAACTCAAAGTGTTTACCCAGATAGACCCTCCTCACCTGTTCATCTTCGGCGAGCTCTTCAGCGCTACCTGATTTTAAAAGTTTACCTTCGAACATTAAATAGGCTCTATCCGTGATAGACAAGGTTTCATTTACATTATGGTCTGTAATTAGAATGCCAATATTTTTACGCTTTAGTCTGGCGACAATTGATTGAATTTCCTCAACCGCAATAGGATCTACACCGGCAAAAGGTTCATCTAACAGGACAAATTTTGGATCTACTGCAAGGGCTCTTGCTATTTCGGTTCTACGTCTTTCACCACCTGATAAAACAACTCCCTTACTTTTTCTAACATGATTCAAGCTGAATTCATCCAGTAAGGCTTCCATCTTATTATATTGTTCCTTTTTGGTCATTTTAGAAAGTTCGAGTACCGCCAGGAGGTTTTCCTCAACAGTCAGGGATCTGAAAACAGATGGTTCCTGGGCAAGATAACCAATTCCCATTTTGGCCCTTTTGTACATTGCTAAAGTTGTAATGTTTTCATTTTCCAGAAAAATTTCACCTGATAAAGGTTTTATCAGGCCCACAATCATATAAAAAGAAGTAGTTTTCCCAGCTCCATTAGGTCCAAGAAGCCCAACTATCTCACCTTGCTCAACTTTCAAGGTAACATCATTTACCACAGTCCTGCTTTTGTATTTTTTAACCAGGTTATCAGCCCTTAATACCAGTCCCATTAGTCAAATTTTATATCCTTAGCAATAAATTGTATGGAGTTTTGGTCCAGATAATTGTTCTCTTCAATCGCATAGGCCATTTTAAATCGCATACCGCTGTTAATTAACTCAAAATATGGCGCTAATCCAAAACCAATTGTTTCAATTACAGTATCTACCCCCTCCTGATGTACATAAAATTTTAAATGATCTTCCTTCAATATTCGTGGCCGGTTAGTAACAAAAAGGTTTTCAGAGACAAATAGTGGTTGTAGATTGGCCGGTCCAAAAGGGGCCATTTGTTCAAGAATTTCAAGGAACTTTGACGTAGCTATTTCAATTGATATGACCTGATCAATATCTAAATGTGGAATTAATTGTTCATCTGTTATCTTTTCCTCAACAATCTTTTCAAACCTCTTCTGAAATGAAGCAATCTTATCCACATCCATCGTCAAGCCTGCAGCATACATATGTCCCCCATATTGGTCCAGCAAGTCTGAGCATTGTGAGATGGCTTCATAAACATCAAAGCCATCTACAGAGCGAGCAGAGCCCGTTGCTTTATTCTTTGATTTGGTAAGAATTATTGTTGGTCTGTAATATTTATCAATACATCGTGAAGCCACGATCCCGATCACTCCTTTATGCCAATCGTTTTTAAAAAGTACGGTCGATTTAGCATTTTTAAGTTTATCGTCACTTTCGATCATTTTCAGAGCTTCCTGTGTAATGTTTGAATCAAAACTTCTCCGTTCGTTGTTGTTGCTGTTAATTTTCAAAGCTGTATGCTCTGCTTTCTTGTATGAATCAGAAATTAACAACTCAACGGCCAGTCCAGCATGGGTCATCCTACCTGCTGCATTAATTCTGGGCCCTATCCCAAACACTATCCCTGAAAGTGTTACTTTTCCCCTGAGGCCTGCAACATCAATCAATGCCTTTAATCCAGGTCTTGGATTGCTGTTCAATTTTTCCAAACCAAAATAAGATAAAATCCGATTTTCCCCATTAACTGGGACAATATCTGATGCTATGCTTACAGCCAGAAAATCAAGATATTCGAATACTTCAGCAACATCAAGATTATTATATATCGCAAATCCTTGTAGAAATTTAAATCCAACTCCACATCCGGAAAGGTCTTTATATGGATACTTGCATTCCTTTCTCTTCGGATCAAGAATGGCATATGCTTCCGGCAAGGTTGAACCAGGTAAATGATGATCACAAATGATTAGATCAATGCCCTTTTTATTGGCCAGTTTGGTCATTTCAACAGCCTTAATGCCACAATCCAAGCTGATGATTAAATTAATATTATTTTTATCTGCCCATTCAATTCCATTTTTTGAAATTCCATACCCTTCCTCATATCGATCAGGAATATAATAATGAACATTTGAATATATTTTTTTTAGGTAACTGAATACTAATGCAACAGATGTAGTTCCGTCTACATCATAATCCCCATATATAAGAATGTTCTCTGCATTGTGTATTGCCCTGTTCAGCCTTTCAATGCCCAGATCCATATCTTCCATAAGAAAAGGATCATGCAGGCTATCAAGCGATGGGCGAAAGTAGGATTTAGCTTTTTTATATGTATCAATACCTCTTTGGATCAATACAGAGGATAATACCGGATTTACATTAATCTCCTTAGAAAGTTGTTCAACTTTTCCATTTTCCGGTGTGTTTTTTATAATCCATCTTTGATCCATGTCAATTGTAAAAATAGATATTTAGGACCACATTATAACCGATTGATCTATTATATATTTTGTGACGGGATTTTATAAAAGTACATTTACTTCTATATAATATAAAGGTAAATTTATTCTTCCTGTCGGATAGGTATGATGATTTTGAAGCTGGTGCCTACTCCCATTTTACTCTCAACATCAATCCTTCCATTATGTTCCTGAATGATCCCATAAGATATGGATAAACCTAATCCTGTACCTTCCCCAATTTCCTTAGTTGTATAAAATGGATCAAAAATATTATCCAGCTCACCATTAGGAATGCCTTTGCCAGTATCTGAGATAATAATTGCTGCTTCTTTCCCGGACAACTCTGTTTTTACAGTTATCTTTCCCTGGCCTTCAATAGCCTGAATAGCATTACTCAATACGTTCATTAGAACCTGACTCAATTGACCTGGATAACATTCCACATAAGATAGATCCGGATCGTATGATTTGATGATCACAATTCGATCTTTGTAATGGTTTCTTAACAAAACAAGAGAAGAATCTATCATTTCAGATAAAATTACCTCTTTTAATTCATGCTTATCCAGTCTGCTGAAATTCCTGAGGCCTAATACTATTTCTTTTGTGCGATCAGCTCCATCACTTATACCATCTAATATGGTCTTTAATTCTTTTACCAGGTACTCTATATCGTATTTGTCTTCCAATTGTTTAGCCTTTTCCAGGCTTGATCCTTCCGATTCGGAATCATTCAATTTCCTGTATTCGTTCAGGATCTCCATAATTTCTTCGATACTTAACTTTAAGGGTCTTAGGTTAGAACTAATGAAATTTACCGGATTATTTATTTCATGAGCGACTCCTGCCGTCAATTGGCCTAGAGAAGCCATTTTTTCCGATTCCACAAGTTTACTTTGTGTTTCTCTCAACTTTTTAATCCCCGATTCTACAGCATCATTTTTTGATTTAAGCTCTTTGTTGATACTGAGAATTGATTTTTTTTGTTGTTTTAAAAGTTTGTTGTCCTTTTGTTTGGCGATATACCCAATCACTATAAGTATCAGAAGACATGCCAGGAATATGAAGACAAGGATTAAAAATCTTCTTTTCTGAGACTCCTTTTCCAATGCCCTTTCAGTCATATATAATTTGATTTCCTTCTGATATTTTTCAACTCTGATTCTAAGATTTTCCAATGTAAGTTCTTCTATTTCTTCATCCAGGATCAACCGGATCATACTTCTTTCCCGATCTGTATTTCTCTGCTCCAAAAGATTTAATTCATCTTTTTCCGCAGCTCTTACCATTGAGATTGAATCATTCAATTCAGAAAATAATCCGTAAAATTTTAAAGCATTTTTAAAATCATCCGATTCCTGGTAAATAGCAGATAAAGTCTTATAACAATCCCTTAAAATGGTAAGATCACCATAAGAAAGAGCATTTTGAACCGATCTCTTTGAGTAATTTAAAGCGTCTGTAATTTTACCCTGCTTAAGGTAAACCTCTGCTACAAGATCCTGTATCCTGGCCAACTTCCCAACTCGTTCGATTTCTTTGTAATAGGATTCGACAATAATAAGTGTATCTATGGAGATCGAATTCATATCAAGTGCGCTATAGGTAATACCGATATTTGTAAGGATATTAATCCTGATAGAATCATGAACTTTAAATGTGGTGCTTGCTTCAAGGGATTCCAATAAAATGGAAAGCGCCTTCTTATAATCGCCTTCTGCAGCGTAATTATATCCTATTTCATTTTGTATCCAAATAGCGGAATGGTGGTCATCATGTTTTTTATAGATTTCAAGGATTTTCAGGTTAGTAAGTAGTACTTTATCAGTTCTCCCAAGTCGGCTGTATATCGTTACTTGCTTTTGAAGATATTTTACAATATTCTTCCCCGTTTCATATCTATTGAGAATTTGAACAGCTATGTCCATTGTACTATCAGCCATCTCATAATTCTCCAGAATAAAATGCAAGTCGCTTTGTCTGATATACGATTCGGCCATTTTAGTAAAATTACCGCTGGAACTAAAATTACTACCCGCTAAAGAATAATATCTGATGGCCTTATTATATAATTTATACTTTTCATAATCCTGCCCCAAAGCAAAATAGGTCATAGCCAGCTGATCAAAGACATCATTTTTATAAAGAATTCTGATTAGTTCAATATAGTTCTTCAGGGTATTGTCATAATCTTCCTCCATTTCATATATTCTGGCAAGTTCGATTTTGGAGGTCGTCAGTAACTCCCAATATTTATTTTGTTGTGCGACTACAGCTAACTTTGTCAGCTTTGAAATAGCAGAATCAAGATGACCACTTTCTATAAATGATTTTGACTTTTGAAATTCAAGTTGAAGATCTGATGTATCCATTCTTTGTCCATAACTCGGGATACTGAGAAATAGCATCAGACCTGCGATCGAATAAATTATGTGCCTTGTGGAATAAATTAATCGGTTCAATTCAATTCGGATTTATCCTTATAAAGTTAAACCATTTTCAAAATAATAAAACTAACACGGTTGGTATTAATGCAGGTTCCGGGAAAAGGAATTAAAAACCATCATCGTCCTCTTCCTCTTCCTCTACTTCGTCTGGGATTGTAAACCCATCATCGGTTTCTTCTTCCTCTTCTTCGAACATAGGCAAGATATCCTGGGAAGGAGCAAATTCTATTTCATATGGCTCATCTATGTTAAAATAAGTGAGGCGGAAATTATCCACAAATTTCAAAGCATCGCTTAACTCCCCATCAAGGTAAAAGTACTCTCCAAAATTCGCTTTAGAAGCATTTGTCTTATCTGCGATCTCGTTAAGATAATCTTCATTTGAGGAGGAGGTAATAATTCTATTTTCTTCGAAATTGAAATAATACCAGGTTCTGGGTGAAAATTGTAAGAATAAATTTATGACATCTCCATTATCATTTTTCTTGATTTCAAGAAAGCCATCCACTGAAGCGTTGATATCATCCTGTAATATATTTCCCAGGCCAATTCTACCAACACTATACCAGGCCTTATCCTCTTTCGACCACCTAAGATTTACATCCGAAAGCACCAGCGTTTTTAATAATTTAGAAGATATAGATAATAAACTGGTATACTCTTGCAGTGATCGCTGCTCATATTCGAGGGTAGCTCGCTCACCAATAATTTCAGAGACCTTATAAAGTGTATTAGGATCGTCACTATAGGCCATTTCAAGCCCCAGTACATCAACAATTTCGATCATTTCCTGGCTGATTAAGGACATGGCCTGAGAAGGCATCTTAAAATCCAGGGTTAAGAATCCATTCAGCTGAAAGATTTCTTCATTAATATTACCCGAGCCTATGGCTGCGCCTGTAAGTTCAAGATCATCGGTTAACATATTAAAATTAACCGGACCTTCAAACTGGATATCTCCTGTATTCACATTCTGATTAAATATCCTTCCGCTATAAGAATCGCCGTTAATCTTAAGTGAATCTTCAATGCGGTATGTTGTGGAATCAGGGTCATAAGAAAGTATACCATGTGGAAGGAAAAAAGCGTTGTCAAGGAAAGATCTTTTTGGACTTATAAATGATGAGTACAACCTGTCATCTTCATCATAAAAGAGTCCGGCAATTAACTCCGTTTCATTCTCTGTTACCGCATTATTAAAATCAAATATTACTTCCTGAGATTCACCACTGTTCTGGTATTTTATCCAGATGTCATCATAATCACCTGTTGTAAATTGCAATTTTACATAACCATCCAATTTAAATGCCGGATCCGGGGCATACATAATGGCTTCCCCTTTATACGACATACCCGGAGAAATAATCACACCGTCATCTTCGTAAACATATCCTGTAGCTTGAGTATGTAGATCAGAATCCCTGTTTCTGCTGTTTTCGGCAACCAGGTAAAACTCGTCGATCTGAATGGCAAAGGTATCATCAACAGCATTCACATATCGATAGGTTGCCCGCCCTTCAAACTTATTTCTTGAAATGATATCTATCGTACCATTATATAGTTGATGAAATTCATAAAGTGTATCGATCACTATATTTGTATTATACAGGGTTTCTATTTTGGAATTTTCTAACACGAGTACTTCATTATTTTCTGGTGTTATTTTAGCATCTGCTACATTGATATAAGGAATACCGGAAACCAGTAATTCCAATTTATCTATGTCATATACAGCATTGGTCGCATTAAACACTAAAGAATCCAGATCCTCACGGGTTGTATAGAAATAAGAGTTATTAATGTCAACCTCCGGAGGTTTCTGCATTTCCACTTTTCTATCGTCCAGATACCATCGAGCATTTGAAATGGAAGTCCTGAATTGCGCATAAGGGAAATTTATAGCCGCTACTCCTTCAATCTCCGGTCCTATATCCGCATAGTTGTTGACCAGGTTAAAATCCAGTTTTATATCATCCCCGGCAAGAGCTGCCTTCTCTGGATTATCGGAATTAATTGTAAAAGTGGCATGTCTACCTCCAAACCTGGTTTCATTAAATGAGAACTCATCTGAAATTGCCTCAGCACCCCTTGTCAATAAAGTACCTTTACCAAATCCTCCAGTAGCGCTTACAGTAAATAAACCATTTAGAGTTGCAGTATTATCGTATAAAGTGAATGGTAGATTCTGGTTCCAAACATACATGCTGTCTTTCTTCGGTAACCACTTAAGTCTTACACTATCCACTTGTACATCTGGAAAACTCCCTCCATCGAACTCGCCTTTCTCTACAATGAATGCCGAGGCATCACCAGCTAAAGAGTCAAGATAAAAAGTGAAATTATCAGAGTTCATAGAGGTAGACATATATTTTATCGATCCTTCAGATGTCAATCCCTTCCGGCTTATAGTTAATTTATTATAGATCCTTCCGGATCCGCCATAAAGTTCATATCCTTCAGGAGCAATATCATGTTCAAAACCCAGGGTATTGTCTTCACGGATATGCAATGTTTCCTCAAAGGGAGGTAATATTCCCTGGGCTATGAAAGTTCCATTGAATCCAATTGCCGCAGGATCGCTATCACTAAGGCTATCGATCTCAAATGGTGGTATTATAAAATATATCGATTCATCATATGCACCATTAAGTATACTGGGGTTATTGAAATAGACAATAGCTCCTTTATCCGCCTGGAATTTAGGATAATTGGGATAATGACGTTGTCCGGATTTGTTCTCTGGCCGATTAATATAAAGTCTCCCGGTTGATTGTTGTAAATCCTCACTAAGGCCTGCCAGGGCTTCATCAGCTGTGGAGTCGGCCGAAACAAGTTTGTTTCCTACCCTTCTCCTCATTCCGGTTTCCGGATCTTCAATATAAAACCTGATGGAATCAATATAATTAAGATCTACCAGGAAGCTGTCATAATCAAAAACAAAATCACGGCCAATAAACTCAAAATTTCCAGCAAACATCTGCCCATTAAATTCAAGGTCCCTGTTACTTTTTAGAGTAATCTCTTTCTTCTCAGGAATAATAAAGACATCCAGGATCTCACTGATAAAGAATTTTTCTATGCCACGGATAGTAAGTGAATTATCTTCAAGATTTAAAGTTGCATTGGGTAATACTGGTGAGACCGACTTCATCTTCATGTCATCGAAGTCCGTTTTATAACGGTTAGCGTCCACATAATGAAAGGCTTTATCCTTAACCTGAACTAATCCAGTATTCTGATTGTAATTAATAAAATCATTTTGCATTAACCCAACCATTGCCGCACTTACTGCTTTTTCATTCTGTTTCATTGCCTGAGCCATATCAAAGGCATAAAATTCTTTCTTCCTGGTTTTACGGGCGTAGAATACCGCCATCATCAACGGGTTAAAATCATATATGCCGGAAAGGCTTGACATGTCTTCTTTGTTAAAATATTCTTTTGATTCAAAATAAGCCGGAATAATATTTTTTGCACTGGCAATAGAAATATCCAGGGTATCTTCGTCAAGGTCCCAATTGATCATGTCAGCAGTAATGTTCATCTTAAAAAATGTAGAACTGTATGGGGTGATCCGGTAAGGACCATTATCCCTGTAAACCATTAAATGTCTGTTATAAGGATTGTAATTTAATTTTACACTCGGATGATATACGGAATCGCTTCCCTGGTAAATTGTAAATTTTGCATTCGTAGCAGTTATCAATGTATCACCCAATTGAAAATTCTTGGATATGGCCCTAAAGAGTAGGCCAATTTCATCCTGGCCTTCAAGAATTGCATTGTCACCTAAAAAGGACATTCCCCAGATCTGGTTTCCTCTCATCGAAAAACCACCTCTATAAATCACATTTTTATCCCCTTCGAAATAAACCTGAATATCATTTCTGTAAGATGTAAATTTCGGATAGTCAGAACGCTTCCCAAGTCTGCGTTTTAAACTTTTGTATTCAAATGTACCTTCAATCGGGTCCACGAATTTTCCCTCATAATACATGCTGGACTTGGGTGATTTAAATGCAGGATAGTTTATATCAATTATATAGTTATTAAGATTACAATATACATCCTGACTGTTTAAGCCTGTAGAGCTCCAGTTAAATGTTCCACCTTCACCAAGAAACATATCTTCACTTAGCAACAAAGAACCATTTGAAGATATAAGTTTGATAGAATCATAGTTTGTCAAGAAAATTAGATCTGCATTTTTTAACCGGATGACGGGACCATTTTCAGGGGGTAATGTGGTCTCCACTATCGCATCAATAGTATGCATTTTATCATCCAATGTTATCTCTTTGGATTGGCTTCCCCAATCATCATCTCCTGAATCAGCCCATTCATCGACAATATCCCCGCTTGTATCATTGGAGGTATTCGTGTTATCATTTGAGCCCCAATCATCCGTCCAGTTATCGGTAGAGTTATCTGTGGTCTCCCAGTCATCCGCCCAATTATCATTGGTGGGTTCATTTATTTCCCAGTCATCTAAACCCTCTTCTTCGGAATATTCTTCAACAACTTCTTCCTCTAATGGTTCCTCGAAAACCGGTTCAACAGATTCTACATAATCAAAGGTTATATCAATATTTCCAACCAGTAATTTATACCCGTTAGAATAGTGGATCGCACCGAATTTAAGAAAGGTGTTCAAATTCTGATAGTATTTATGTATTCTAACCCCGGATTCATTTTCCATTACCTTATCCGTTACATTCAGTATATCATCCATTACGTTTAATTGGATAAGTTCATTGGAACCTGCCAGGGAAACCATTTTTACAAAATTGATGAGATAGGGATTGGCAGATATCTTTCGATTTTTAAAATGTCCATAAATACTTTCAATTTTTTGCTTTTGTGCAGTGGAAAATCCACCCCGGTCCCAATCAGAAGCAAATTCATTTACTTTTTCAATGGCTGAACTAACCTTGGTCCTGTAAATATCAGTTATTATTTCCCCCACGACATCCTCCCGAACCGGAATAGAATCAGGTACCTGTGCCTTTGCATGAATGCCAAAAACACAGAAAATAATTAGAATCGATATTTTATAATACCACTTCATCGGATCAATACGTACCATTAAAATACCTTTATAAAAAGGCAATCATATAAGTATAACGAAACAGGATGAAAATCTTACAAATTTTATTGAAATTAATTACTGGTCTTTTTAACAATTATTGACATCCATTTATTTCTAGAACTCTGCTCAATAAGTGTAAGATTTAAAGATTTTGTATATTTTAAGATCGTTCTCAGATCACTTATCAGGAATCCACTCAAGATCAAAATACCTCCTGGAGATAAAACTTCAGAATAGGATTTTAATTCTTTCAGTATGACATTGAGGTTTATATTGGCGAGTATAATATCAAAAGTGGCCAATTTCGATATTTTTTGTATTTTCCCTTCTATTATTTCAATTTTATGGCAGGAATTTAACCTGATGTTTTCTAATGAATTCTCGTATGCCCAATGATCAAGATCAAATCCAATAATTTTTCTTGCCCCTAGCTTTTCTGCGAGGATGGAAAGAATACCTGTACCACAACCGGCGTCAAGAACACTTTTGTTCTCATGATCCACATTCAATTGGCTTTGAATCATCAAATAGGTGGTTTCGTGGTGCCCGGTTCCAAAAGCCATTTTCGGATTTACGATCAACTCAATTGGATACTTTTTCTTTATCTGATGAAAGGAAGCCCTTATTGCACATTGATCTTCGATTATTACCGGCTGATAATTTTTCTCCCATTCAACATTCCAGTTTTTTTCTTTAATCTCATCAATGTGATATGTGACAGAACCCAGGAAGGAATAGGAATCTATAATCTCAATAAGCAATCCCTGATTGAAATGATCCGATAAAATGGAGGCCTCAAATCCGGTATCAGTAATTAGAAATGAATCAAATCCAATATTTGATAATTCTGCAACCAGAATATCAGTGGTGATTTCATTACATTCAAAGGATAAGACCTTAAATAATTTATGCATCAGTTGTTACAACCTGCAAAAGACTCGAATGATGTAAAATATACTGTAAAATCGGCATGCCCTTTAGCATCAACAAAATACACTGAAAAGTCTGCAAAACCTTTTTGGTCAGTGAAATACCATACTCCTGGTTCGGTAGCAAATAAAGCATTATCGGTCTCATAAATCAAAAGATCAGCAAATGCCTCTGAATCTTCTTCGTAAATAAAAAAATTTGCTCTTTCAGGATACTCTTCGATATATACTGTCCCCTTTAATTCACAAAAGTCAATGGTTTGGCTGTTGGGCATCCCATACCACGCTATTAATAATAATACTGATATATATCCGGAATAGAACATTAAAAAACTATTTCTCAATCCATTGACCTAAAACATAAATTATGCCCGAAAATCAATAAGATCAAGAAACAGCTATTTATTTTAAAATGACTTTATGATTTCCAGAAAATCTCGTGACTTCAAGGCAGCACCCCCAATTAAACCGCCATCAACATCTGGATTTGCAAATAATTCTTTCGCATTATCCGGTTTGCAGCTTCCCCCATATAAAATCGTGGTTTCATCGGCAATGGCATTGCCATATTTACTTGCAAGATGTTTCCTAATATCTGCATGCATCTCCTGTGCTTGAGCTGAGGATGCGGTCACGCCTGTTCCAATAGCCCATATTGGTTCATAGGCAATTACAATTTTACCGAAGTCTTCAGGCGACAGATGAAAGAGACTATCAGTTAATTGGCCACAGACATAATCGACGTGTGTACCTGCCTCTCGTATCCATAAGGATTCACCGCAGCAAAATATTGGGATGAGTCCATTTTCCAATACGATATTTACTTTTTTAGCTAATAATTCATTTGATTCATTAAAGTACTCTCTTCTTTCGCTGTGGCCCAAAATCACATATTCTACACCAACTGATTTTAGCATATCTACCGATACTTCGCCGGTAAAGGCACCTGAGGAATTTTCATTACAATTCTGAGCACCTAAAAAAACTTGTTTTGCATCTTTAATAAGATGTTGTACGCTGTTTAAATGGATATATGGGGGATTTAGAACAACTATAGTATCATCCTGAACTTCATTTGCTACCATGTTTACTATTTCAGAGGCAAGAGAATTACCTTCTTCTAGCGTTTTATTCATCTTCCAATTACCAGCTACAATATTTTTTCTCATTTTATAATTAGTTTATAATATCAAAAATTTTTGTGCAAAGGTAATCTTTTTAGGTCTACTAAACTGCTTTAAAATAAGAATTGGAGGAATTTAAATACCTTCTTTCGGAATTTAGAATTTCGTCGCTTATTAAAGTTATTAGCAACCAAGAAAATTGGAATAAAGATAGATTAAAGCCAATATCTTGATTCAAACATTAATGTCAAGGCAATTCCAGCTATTCCGGAGCTTATAACAAGATTCCAATCTCTTCGACTAATTCCCAGGTTATTTACAAACACCCACGATATGATCAAAAAGGCGAATGCCACAAATAACAATCCCAATTCTACACCAAGGTTAAATCCTAGAATAGGAATGGCCAGATTCAAGTCAGAACCCAATATGTCCATAAGATAATCAGCATATCCAAAACCATGTATAAATCCGATAATTAGTATAATAACAAAGCGAACGATTGACCGGGGCGTATATGATTCATGCTTTTTGAATATGTTTATCACAGCTGCCACCAGCACAGTTACAGGGATTAAATAATCAATGATATTTATGTCAATCCGGATAATTTCATTTACAGCAAGAGACAAGGACAAGGAATTCCCTAAAACATAAAATAAAAAAAGTATCATAGCCCTTCGCCAATCTCTTAGCATAAAAACTGACATTATAGCAATGATAAAAAGCATATGATCAACACCATACATATCCAGCACATGCCTGTATCCTAGCCTAAAATATAAAATAAAGGTCGACATTGCTTTTTACTTTTTTCAATATTAATGGTGTCTTTAGTATTTCCAAAAAAGAATCCATTTATAATTTAAGAATAATATTAAGGTTTATGTATATATCGAATAACAATTTTATTTCTTGAATTGAGCTTCATGAACTATTTCCCAGAATTTCCCATTATGCCGTAATAAACTTATACTTTGCGCTAAATAACTAAATGAAATCTGTTTCTTTTCATATTCAGCTTTTGCCAGATAAAAATTTTCTTCAGTCAAATCCCTGAAGGCGACTGTCATATGAGGTTTAAACTTCCTGGAACCATAGGAGATATTTTCTATTCTTAAATTATCGGCCATAAATTTTCTGAACCGGTTATATATATTTAATAAATATTCAGATTGTAAAACCCTTATATAGATAACCTTTGGTGGAAATGCCCCAAAATTTTCAAGTTTTTGTAAAAAGCTCGTTGTTCCCATAGAAAATAATTCCAAATTTTCAATTAATCTCCTCTCTTCAGAATACTTATATTCAAAAGGCGGGATCAGAGTTATGTGCGGTGGTGATTTTAATGCTTGTTCTGAATTAAACCGATCCTTAAAAACCATTTTAATTTCAGTAACAGAAGCTTGAACCTTTTCAGGGGGAACTATAGCAAAGAAATATAAGGAGTTATCTTTTTTCATTATAATAAATCCCGATCAGCCTGCTATTAAACCGGCCGATCGGGATTACAAATAATATGTCTTATATTTTGGCTTTCGCCAGTTTTTGCTTATTATCCAAATCCAGCACAACCGGAGTCGCAATGAAAATTGAAGAATATGTACCTACTAAGATACCTATCAATAAAGCAAAGGAAAATCCTCTTAAAACTTCTCCACCAAAGATCAACAATACCAAGACAACGATTATAGTAGTAACAGATGTAATTAAAGTTCTACTTACAGTATTGCTGATGGCTTCATTAAATACCTTGTATAGTGGGGTCCCAGGCTTCAATTGCATATTCTCTCTTACCCGGTCAAATACCACCACAGTATCATTAATTGAATAACCAATAATGGTTAACATGGCCGCAATGAATACCTGATCGATCTCAAAGGTTTTACCAAACAACCGGGCTATGGCAAAAGCAGAGATAACAAACAAGGTATCATGGAAAAGGGCTACCACAGCACCAAGTCCAAATTGCCATTTCCGGAATCTAATCAGTATGTATAGAAAGATTACAATTAAAGAAAAAATCACCGACTCCATTGAGGCAGTTTTAATGTCATCAGCAATGGTAGCGCCTACTTTTGAAGACCCGGCGATCATAAATGATTCATCATTCATTTTCTCCGCATCGGTTACAAGGGACATTCCTGTAAATCCGGAAACTCCATTTTTCATAGCGGATTCAACCAATGAATCAGCTTCTGCAGATTCATCATCCACCAGGTAACTGGTTGTGATTTTAACAACATTGCTTGATCCATACCATTTCACTTCTGTTCCGGTATTTTCAAATTCCGGTTGTATCGAAGTTTTTAAATCCGAAGCAGGAACTGGCTTTTCAAATGCCACAATATAAGAACGACCTCCGGTAAAATCAACGCCCAGATTTAGTCCTCCTTGCATTACGATCAATACAATTCCAACCGATATAAAGATTGTTGAAAACACATAGGCTAATCGTCTTTTAGACATAAAGTCAATATTGAGTTTAGTAAACAGATCTTTGGACCAGAAAGTATTAAACGAAATCTTACTTTTATCGCCATTTTTAGTCATCCATGTAACAACTACCCTGGTTATAAATACGGCTGAGAAAAATGAGGATGCAATACCTATCATAAGTGTAGTGGCAAATCCTTTTATTGGCCCTTGCCCTAAGGCATACATGATAACACCAATTAAAAAGGTGGTTACGTTTGCATCTATAATAGAACTATATGCCTTACTGTATCCTGTTGATATGGCATTGAGCAGGGTAGATCCACTTCTTAATTCTTCCCTTATCCTTTCAAAAATCAGCACATTGGCATCAATAGACATACCAATTGTCAGCACGATACCGGCTATCCCGGGAAGTGTCAGTGCAGCATTTAACTGTGCAAGGATTCCCAATATGAAGAAGATATTGAAAACCAGTGCAATATTGGCCACAAATCCACCTTTGGAATAGTATGATATCATGAAAAGGACAACTATTGCCAAACCTGCAACAATTGAAATAACACCCTGCTTTTGGGCTTCTTTTCCAAGTGTCGGACCTATAACAGCTTCTTCAACAATTCTTGTTGGCGCCGGCAATTTACCAGCCTTTAAAATATTTGCAAGGTCTTTCGATTCTTCGATCGTAAAACTTCCTGTAATCTGTGAGTTTCCATTTGGAATCTCAGTGATCACATTCGGAGCAGAATAAACATATCCATCGAGTACAATGGCTATTCGCCTGTTCAGGTTCTCTCCAGTTAATCTTTTCCAAACTTTTGCGCCTGTGGCATTCATTTGCATGGAAACACATGGACTTCCTGTTTCATCGAAATCAGGCCGTGCATCAGTAATCACTTCTCCTGTCAATGGTGGCAACCCCCCTCTTCTTATTTTAACAAAGAAAAGTTCCAATACTTCCTGGCTTCCTTCACCCTCCATAGGTTTATTCTTCCAGTAATATTTCATGTTGTTGGGGATCAAAGCTTTGATTCCAGGACGGGAAAGCAGCCTGTTGATCTTAGAAGTGTCCTTGACATTATAAAAGAGGTTATAATATGGAGCTTGTCTAAGGCTGAACAGTGGAGATGACAAGGCACTTTCCAATGAGTCAACACTTGTAGAATCCCCGGCCAGTTGTGCTGCCAGGTCCTCTGCGGCCGAATCAACATCTGGTTGATCATCTCCTAATAATGAACTTAATGCATCTTCATTACTTTGCAGTTCTGCATTGTTGTCTGAGACATCCTGTGAACCCAGATCAATAGCTTCAATTTTATTCTCCTCGATAACTTTACTATTAATAGCTATTAATGTATTGTTAAGCTCCTGTAAATCATATACCTCCCAGAACTCAAGTTTCGCAACCCCGGATAAAAGCTTTCTGACACGCTCCCGGTTATCAACACCTGGAAGTTCAACCTGTATCCGGCCCGTGCCAGGAAGTTTCTGAATATTGGGTTGTGAAGTTCCAAACCGGTCAACCCGTGTTCGCAGGATCTCAAAAGACCTGTCAATCGCATCACTTACTTCATCAGAGATGATCTGCAATATGTCATCATCCGATGAGTCCAGACTAATACGTCCGCGGTTGGCGGCGTTAGCGAATATTGAGCTTAACCTTCCATTAGGATTTATTTCCATGAAGGATTGATAAAATAGATCCGTAAATGACTCCTGGCTAGCACGTTGCTTTTCAACAGCCTGCTGTAAGGCTTGCAGAAATTCCGGATTTTCACTGTTTCCACTTAATCCCTTAATAATATCTACCGGGGAAACCTCAAGGGTCACATGCATACCACCCTGCAGGTCAAGACCTAAACTCAATTCGGTATCTTTTACATCTTTATAGGTGTATTCTATACCCAGAAGGTTGTATACAGGCTCATTCCAGACTGAATCAAGATAGGCTTGTTTATTATAAAAGTCGAGATTGCCATCCACATCTGTTGCATATTCAATAGCATCCTGCTGAATGCCACGGGACACAAATGTAAATGATAAATAATACACGCATAATACTGTGATAATGGCAGTTAGTGTAACTATAAATCCTTTATTTTTCATTGTTTATAAATTAAAATTCTAATTAAAATTAATTGTGTAGATTGGGTAATTCCTGAATATTGATTCAGGCTTAGGGGGCATTCGGTGATATAATATTTTGAAAAAGGATCTTAAAAAATGAGGTACTACTGTATTCAGGTACATACTCATGCCAACATTTATCTTCAGTAGCAAAAGGAATATCAAAAAGAATATTCAGAATCAGGTCAACATCAATCTGAAATGACGAAATAGAAGCCAGATAATCCGGAAGATAAATGATATCATGGTTTTTTTCAGGATTATCTTGATCCTCATTGAATTCAGTTTTTGAAAGGTCATTTATAATCCTTTCCTGAATTAAATAATTCATGGAAGATATTGTGATTGCTAATAATCCACAAATAAGGACAAGGCCCCTTATTATATTTCCTATGTTAGATCTTTTTTTCACTTGATCTTGTAATGGATTGCAAAAGTAGAAATAAATCCTTAGAAATCAACTTCTTCAGCACTCTTAAAATTTTAAAATCCTGAAGAACTTACTTATTTTTTGAGAACGGATGAGATATGAGATCTGATCACCCTGGCGCCTTCATCAAAGTTCTTATGGTTATTAACAATTATATCACTAAAATCCTTGTAAGGTAAAATGTATTGGTTGAAGGCAGGCATTACATGATGCTCATACCGGTATAAAACATCATCAAGGTCATACCCGCGTTCTTTTTGGTCTCTTATAATTCTTCGCTTCAACATTACATGCTCAGGGGCATCTATAAAGATCTTCAGATCTATCAACTCGGAAATTTCTTCCACATAAAAAATAAAAATTCCTTCCAGGATAATCACAGGTGCTGGCTGAAATTCAATAATCTTAGGATCTAATTCAGGATTATTGAAATTATATTCCTTAATTCTTATGATCTCACCATCGATCAACTTTTTTAGATCATTGGTAAATTGGGCAATGTCGATGGATTCAGGTTTATCAAAATTCTGTTCACCCTTTTCATCAAGAGGCTGCTTATCTCTTGGTCTGTAATAATTATCCTGTGAGACGAGGCTTACCTCTTCATTACTGAAATTTTCCATTATTTTATTAATGAAGAGGGTTTTGCCGGAACCGCTACCGCCAGTTATTCCAATGATATAAGGTTTCATGGCATCAAGAGAAGGGATTTGCTTTTAGATAATTAACGAGCTTTCTGAAAGCCAAAGCCCTGTGGCTGATACTGTTTTTTTCCCTCATTGATATTTCAGCAAATGATTTTGAATATCCTGCAGGCCGGAATATTGGATCGTAGCCAAATCCCTGATCTCCTCTTCTTGAAGTCAGGATTTCACCTACCGCCTTACCTTCAAATTGTTTCATTCCCCTAGGGGTTATCAAGGTAATAACTGTCCTGAATTGGGCATTCCTGTTTTTCATATTCTGCAGATTTTTCAATAAAAGATCAATGTTATCATTGCTGTCTTTTTGAATCCCTGCATATCTGGCGGACATAACCCCGGGATCTCCATGTAAGGCTTCAACTTCCAAACCTGTATCATCGGCAAAACAAGATGAATGATAATGATCAAATACAAATTGGGCCTTTTCCAGAGAGTTCCCCTCAAGTGTGTTTTGGTTTTCTGGTAATTCCTGAGTGCATTCAATGTCTTTAAGAGACTGGATATTAAATTCATCACCCAAGATCTCGCCTATCTCCGCAATTTTATTCTGGTTATTAGTAGCAAAGCAAAGATAAACCATGGAGAATCTCTATTGCACACTGAGTAAATCTATATCAAATATCAGGTTTTCATTGGGCCCGATATCTCCGCGTCCCTGAACACCATAAGCAAGAACTGAAGGTATATATAAAGTGATGTTTCCTGTTTCACTTATATACCCAAGCCCTTCTTCCCAGCCTCTAATGACTTGCCCCGCTCCATGTGTATATTTAAAAGGTTCGCCCCTATCATATGAAGAGTCAAATTTGGTGCTATCCAGAAAGGTGCCAACATAGTGTACTTTTACTATATTCCCAGCTTGTGGGGTGGATCCTAAACCTTCGTCGTTGATCACATACCTCAATCCTGTATTGGATTTTTTTGCAGCGATATTGTTTTCTTCAAGGTATTTGTCAATTTTATTTACATCTTCTTCCAGTTGGGCATACGGGCTATAAAATGTTTGCTTTTCACATGAAAACAGACCTATAACCATAAACGCGAACAATACTTCTTTAATTCTTTTCATCCTAATTTCCCTTTTTATTTATATCCAACAATTCTAAATCAAACACTACTACTGTGTTCGGATCGACCATTTCACCCAATCCCCTTTCCCCATAAGCAAGTTCTGAAGGAAGATAAAATGTTATCTTTGAACCAAGCGTCATTTCAGCTACACTTTCCTCCCAACCTGAGATCACACTTCTTGCCCCCAGTGTAAATTCATAAGGTTCATTTCTATCATATGAGGAATCAAACTGAGTGCCATCAAGCAAATATCCGTTAAAATGAATTAAAACCTGGTCTCCTTTTTCAGGTTTCTTTCCCGATCCGTCTTCATGGATGATATACCTGATCCCGCTTTCAAACTCCATACCCACAAATCCCTGCTCCTCCATATAAATATCAATTAAGGAAATATCTTCCAATAATTGTTGTTCTTTTCTTTTTTGTATCTCCTCCCGTTTGGTTTTAAATAAATTTGCCTGCCACAACCTGAATTGCGTAGGTTCCAACATGCTCATTATTCCAATCTCGACTGTAATATCACTGAAGGGATTTAAACCATGTGGAATATTACCGTGGAAGGCCACTTCATAAAGATCAGAGCATTTAACTTTAAAGATAGCGCTATCACCAACTTTTAATTTTTTAAGCCCATGATATATCTGCCCACTTCTTTCCCAAATGGTATCAATATATTGCAGGGTTACAGGAATGTTCTTTTCAGTCCAGGTAAAAAGCAAAGAATCATCTTCGTAATAATAATCCATATACATTAAAATATAATTATTATTTTCAAAGAGTGGTCCATCCCCGTTTCTAACAATTTTATACTGATATCCTGTCTCTCCCGTTTTAAAATCCTTTACGTTACAAGAACTCATCAATACAACCAGTATCGCTATTATGAATATTAAGGGATTATGATTTATACTCATCAGCGATTTGGTTTAATTCATCCCTGTAGGTCTTGACAATTTCTTCAAACTTTTTCACAGTTTCTTCGAAGCTTAGATCACTGCTTCCGCCGGCAGCATTTTTATGCCCACCTCCATTAAAGTGTTTCCTGGCAAATTCATTGACGGAGAAATCCCCTTTTGATCGCATTGAGAGTCTGATTTCGCCTCCTCTTTCGGATATCAATACACCCATCACAGCCCCGTCCAAGCTTAATGCGTAGTTAACAAGACCTTCCGTATCACCTGTTTTAGAGTTAAACCTTTCGAGGTCATCAGCATTGATCGCTATGAAAGCCGTATGATAGTCGGGCAAATATTTAAGCCTCTGGCTAAGGGCAAAACCAAGAAATTTCAGCCTATCAAAAGAATTGGTATCATATATCAAACTGGCAACTTTCGGTGTATCTGCCCCAAGTTCCATTAAATTTGCTGTAACAAAATGAACATTTTGATGGGTGTTATTATGTTTGAACTGACCTGTGTCGGTCATGATCCCTGCATATAAGCACTCAGCAATTGACTTATCAATCAATTCCCTGTCTCCCATTTTAACAATAAACTCATAAATTAACTCAGCAGTAGCTGAAGCATCCGTACTGATTAAAGAATAATCAGCAAAACATTTTGGATCAAGATGATGATCAATCATGAACTTCTTTGCTGAGCTTTTTTCCACCATATGTCCCAATTCATCAATTCTTGCAAGGTTATTGAAATCAAGACAAAAAATGATATCCGCATTTTCAATCTGTTGATTACATTCTTTCATATTATCTGAATTGTAGATCAACACTGTTTCGTTTCCCTCCATCCAGTTTAAAAATTTGGGGTAATCTGTTGGACTTATTACCTGGGCATGATGCCCTTTTTTCATAAGATATCCCCTTAACCCCAGAGATGATCCCAAAGCATCAGCATCCGGAGTTTTATGCGGTATAATAACTATCTTTTTGGGTGTGTTAAGTTCAGCTTTAACTTCCTTGAAATTCAACATCTTTATCCTTTCTCGCTCTGGAATTACAATAATTGCAAAAGTGCTAATTAATTAGTTAAAATCAAAAGTGACATGCACTCCTCAGTTATTACAGATATTGTGAAAAAGTAACCTATATTTGCCAATTATTAATTTGTAACTTATTTATAAAATTGATTATGAGTGGAAATATAACCTTTACCATGATAAAACCTGAGGCTGTCAGCGATCAGAATGCCGGCGCAATAACAGAAAAAATTGAAGCTGCTGGTTTTGAAATAATTGCAATGAAAATGACCCGCTTAAATAAAGAAAGGGCTTGTGATTTTTATATGGTTCATAAGGACAGGCCATTTTTTTCCAGCTTATGCGAATACATGTCATCGGGAAAAATAATTGCAATGGTCCTCAAAAAGGACTATGCTGTGGAGGATTACAGAAAATTAATAGGAGCCACAGATCCGGAAAAAGCAGAAGAAGGAACGATTAGAAAGTTGTTTGCCAAATCTTTGCAATCAAATGCGGTACATGGATCAGATTCAGATGAAAATGCAAAGATAGAAGCTGGATTTTTCTTTTCGGACCTGGAATTATTCAATGCATGAATATTTCAGGATCTCACTTTCTCCTCATACGCTTTTAACCAGAAATTATTATATCCTTCGCCGAGCGAGATCCGGGCAAGGCCTGCCTGAAGAAGTTCCAGAATAGCCAGGAAATTATATATCACGGCTATTTTTTGTGGATTTGAAGATATGATTTCTGTAAAGGAGAGTTTTTCTTTGTTCTGAAGTTCTTTCAGAATAAATTCTTTCTGATTATCTATAGTATAAGGAAATTGGACTATGGTATGTGCAGGCTGGTCGGATTCTGCTATATACGTATCCATGGCTTTTTCAAAAGCCTTTAAAAGTTTGTAAAGATCGAGATCCTGCAGTTCAGCCTCTACATTGGAAACTTCTGCCAGTTTTTTAATTTCCCGGATCACATTTCCCCTTTTTTCTTTCCCAAGACTCTCTTCCTCCATCGTCATCAGCTCGCTGACTACAGATTTGTATTTCTTATATTCGAGAAGGTGTTTTATCAGTTCTTCTCTTGGATCAATTTCATTGCCTTCTTCATCAATTACAGGACGAGGCAGAAGCATTTTTGCCTTAATCCTCATAAGTGTAGCAGCTACAACGATAAACTCGCTGGCTATCTCTATGTTCATTTCTTCAAGCTGATGAATATACTCTAGAAAATCTACTGTTATTTTTGATATAGGTATATCATAAATATCAAGTTCATCTCGTTCAATAAAGAACAGGAGCAGATCAAATGGTCCTTCAAAAAGAGGTAATTTGACTTCGAAACTCACAGGATTTTTATTTAGATTTTGCTGCTAATAAAAATCAAATATATTACTTATAATGTCATTTCTATATAGTGTGATAAAAAAAATGTATTTTTATGCCTACAAAAAATCCATATATTGAAAACAATAAATTATAAAGCAGGTTAAGTTCATGTAGTCTTCCAATATTATGTTAATAGAACCAGGGACCATATTAAAAAGCATCGATTCACCTGAGGATCTGAAAAATCTGGATCCAGCCCAACTGATTCAATTGTCACAAGAGCTAAGACAATATATAATTGATAATGTTTCGATCTATGGGGGTCATTTTGGTGCCAGCCTGGGTGTAGTGGAATTAACCGTTGCATTACATTATGTCTTCAATACCCCGAAAGACCTTTTAGTATGGGACGTAGGTCATCAAGCTTATGGTCATAAAATCCTTACAGGAAGAAGGGATGCATTTCATTCAAACCGGGTTTATAAAGGAATATCAGGATTCCCTAAGCGTTCAGAAAGCCAATATGATACCTTTGGGGTTGGACATTCGTCAACATCAATATCAGCTGCTTTAGGAATGGCTATCGCTTCGAAATACCAAAATGAAAATGACAGACAACATATCGCAGTTATAGGTGATGGTGCATTAACAGGAGGAATGGCTTTTGAAGCTATGAACCATGCCGGTGTATCAAATTCCAATCTTTTAATTGTGTTGAACGACAATTGTATGTCAATCGATCCGAACGTCGGGGCACTTAAAGATTATCTGACGGATATCACAACATCACATACTTACAATAAATTCAAGGATGAAGTCTGGAATATCCTCGGAAAGGTGAGCAAATTCGGTGTTAACGCACGGGAAATCATCTCCAATATTGAGAACAGCGTAAAATCCATGTTTTTAAAACATAGCAACCTGTTCGAATCTCTCAACCTAAGATATTTTGGCCCGGTTGACGGTCACGACCTTAATCATTTGGTCCATATATTCAAAGACCTGAAAGATATACCGGGGCCCAAAATACTTCATTGTATAACTGTAAAAGGCAAAGGATTTCAGCAGGCTGAAAAAGACCAGACCAAGTGGCATGCCCCGGGAAAATTTGATAAACTCACTGGAGAGATCCGTATGAAATCTGCTGAAAAACCAGAACCTCCAAAATATCAGGATGTTTTTGGACATACGTTGGTTGAATTAGCCAGGATGAACGATAAGGTAATGGGTATTACCCCAGCCATGCCTACTGGATCTTCGATGAATATTCTTATGAAAGAAATGCCTGAAAGAGCATTTGATGTAGGAATTGCGGAACAGCATGCAGTAACATTTTCTGCTGGTCTTGCCACCCAGGGATTGATCCCGTTTTGTAATATTTACAGTACTTTCTTGCAAAGGGCATATGACCAGGTGATTCATGATGTATGTATCCAGGATCTGAAGGTAGTACTATGTTTAGACCGAGCCGGACTGGTCGGTGCAGATGGTCCGACACATCACGGAGCATTTGATATATCTTATATGCGGGCCATTCCAAATTTGATCGCTACCGCCCCCATGAATGAAACAGAATTGCGCAATTTAATGTATACTGCACAATTGCCCCATATAACAAGTCCTTTCAGCATCCGGTATCCAAGAGGCAATGGCATGAAGTCTGAATGGAAAACACCTTTTGAAGAAATTGAAATTGGGAAAGGCCGGCAGGTAATTGAAGGAGACGAAATTGCTATTATATCAATCGGGCATGTCGGTAATTTTGCAGTTGAAGCAATTGAAAAACTGGAATCCAATGGGATTTTTCCGGCTTTGTATGATATGCGTTTTATTAAACCACTCGATTTTAATCTTTTACATGAGATCTTCTCGAAATACAAAAAGATCATTACAGTTGAGGATGGTGCTTTACCAGGAGGTTTTGGTAGCAGCATTCTTGAATTTATGGCCGACAATGATTATAAGGCCAGTGTCAAACGTTTAGGCATTCCAGATAAAGTAATCGAGCACGGTGATCCCGATCAACTCCACAAGGAATGTAAATATGATTCTTCAAGTATATATACTGCTGTATTGGAAATATTTGAAGAAGTGTATAGCGAATAATTAATTTATGGCATCCATTTTTTATAATGATACAGGGGAAGGATTTCCTGTAGTATTTTTGCATGGATTTTGCGAAACCAGTGATATCTGGTCAGGCATCCAAAGCCAACTATCAAAACACTTTCGCATAATCACGATTGATTTGCCAGGTTTTGGAGGCAGCCCTATCTTGAACTATTCCTTTGAACTGGAAGATGTAGCAAAGGAAATAAAGTCTTTTCTTGATACAATCCATCTTAAAAAATACGTTTTGATAGGTCATTCACTGGGTGGATATATTACCCTTGCTTTCTCGAAGTTATATAACGATCAATTATCTGGGATTGGATTGTTTCATTCCAGTGTTTTTGAAGATGATAAAGAGAAAAAAGAGAACCGGACCAAACTGATAGAGTTTATAAGAGCCAATGGTGTCCGGACTTTTGTAAAGACTTTTATACCATCATTGTTCTATAAAGAAAATGTAAATGCCCTGCGTGATGTTATTCGTAATCTGAAAATATCAGCTGAAAAAACCCAGGCTCAATCTGTGATTGAATATGCCAGAGCCATGCGTGACAGAACTGGAAGTGAAGAATTTTTAGGAAAATTTCAAAAACCGGTAATGTTCATAGTAGGCGAGGAAGATCCTTCAATGCCACTAACAAAAAGCTTGCAACAAATTACCATGCCGGAAAATTCGCATGTATTGAGACTAGCTGAAACCGGGCATATGGGAATGTTTGAAAAGCCTGATGAAACCGTCAACTTTATTGAGGGTTTTTTGAACTTTTGTAGATAAAGTCAATTCCCCTTGTTAAATTTGGCATAGTTGATTCAGGATATTAAATTCGGAAAAAGATAGATTGTCCTATAGAATTTCATAAATTCCATAGAATTTAACCAAGTATTGCTTTGATTAAAGACTATTTTTTATTTTGTCGATCCTGTATATTAAATAACTGCCTTTGATATGGATGCTTATTTGTACTTAGAAAAGTGGAATGCATTTGGTAGATACTTGTCCTATGTATTGGTGGGTCTGGGATTATTGATTGTAATGTATCACTACCTAAGATTAATATTTACCCGTGATTATAAAATCCGATACGATTACATTAACAAAAACGAAATAAGGTCACTTTGGTTAAGTACACTCTTTATCATTTTTGGAATAGGTGTATTTATGAATACACTTGTTGATGAGGGAGAAATAATCTGGCTTCTGGTAAGGGTATTTGTTATTGTTATGCTGGGACTTATTCTGGGTGTCATTATTTCTAACCTTTTAAAATTTTACTATCCTTTTTACATCGAAAAGCGATTGCGTCGCTTAAGATATAAGCCAAGAAAATCTCCTAAAACTAGGAAACCGATGAAATTATTAAGTGAAGAGGAGGAAGATGTCTACCTGGATGAAGGTATGCAGGCCGAAGAGAATGTATTTTCTGTGGATTATGATGTATGGATTGATGAAGAAACCGGATATACTAAAATTGAAAAGTACGCCGGACACCTGGTTGCTTTACAATGCCCGGAGTGCAGCTACCAGACCTTGAAAGTTATAAAAGAAGAGATTCTTGAATCACCTACTGAAAGCGAGGAAGGAGAATTAATGAAATTCTATAAATGTGACTATTGTGGTTATAAGGAAAGAAAGGCTTTCAGAGTAGCCAAATTAAAAATGACAGTTGGCATAAATAAGAGCAATACAAATCCATAAACTGAATATTCCATTTCCATTTTAGAAAATCCTCTAATTTCACAAAACCAATTCTGGCCTATTATCAGGGAGATAATCCCAGGGTGCTACAAAAATCGGCCTTTATTTCAATAGTTCCATCCCATTCTTTAGGTGTACCCGTATTTCCAACTTGTTCAATAGCTTCAAAACTATAGGTGCCTGGAGTAAGCTCTACTGTTACAGATCCATCTGCTTCGCAACCTGGATTGCTCGGGTAAAAGGAATTTATTGAACCGTAATACGTATTATCCACATAAATATCAATAGGTGGACCATCAAAATTTGACCAGAAGGTGAACATGCCCTCCTCCAGGTTTTCGCTTTCCAACAATCCTTCACATGAAGCGAATATCAATAATGTGATTGTCAGTAAAAGTACGTTTAGTTTTAAAATCCGAGTTCTCATCTTAAATTAATACGATTTAATGCCTGATAGTAATCGATGCAAAAATACTACCAAA
>CAYMFU010000005.1:0-2879 GCA_964389805.1 uncultured Roseivirgaceae bacterium
TGGCACCCCAGATTCTGGTAAAGCATGACTGAAATATAAGCTTGTCTTATTCATAGGATATCCATCGTTCATCTGGAAATACACATATGCGATGTCATTATCGATCATCACTGTCACTTGTCCAATAATTGCAGCACTTTCTGAATCATCCTGTTTTATAGGTAAGCGGAACAAGGTTTCATGTTTAATTTCATGAACATATCCCCATGCCCAATCAGTAATACCTAGATCTTCGAAGCTAAATGATTTCGCAATTTCCACACTTGGGATTCCATAACCATACATACATTGCACTTCACATACTTCAGGCTCTGGTTCAGGTTCCGGTTCAGGTTCAGGTACAATGCACTCCTGTAAGCAATATTCAATGAAGAAATCCCGGAATTTAAATTTTTTAGAAGGATTCTCCTGACGGGCAAATGAGAACATAGTCTTTCTGTGTTTATCGCTATTTTGTTCTTTTACCTTTGCAATGGCAATCATAGAAACGCATTCAGTATCTTTTCCAAGTAAGGATTTTGGTATTTCATATAGATATTCAGATACATTTGATTCATGTTTGAACGAAAACATCACCTTACTGTATTTTTCTTTATCGAACAGGTCTTTACCAATTATCAAATTCTTTTTTTCCAGGATAAGAACAAGGATAGTCCGATCCAGAACAATTCCATCATTTGCCTCGAAATTGATCAGCAAAGATTCCTGCGAATTGGATACAATTGCTTTCCCTACCTCATTTTGCCTGAAATGTTGAAGTGATAATTCAAGCGGTTCACCGCATAATTCTATATCTTCCAGAAGCCGGGCTGAAGGATTCAGGTATTGTTCTTCCGCATCCGCAATGAAATTTTCTATTTCCAGCTGATCGGGATCGTTTTCCATAAACTGCTCTTCCTCCGGCTGACAGGCAAAGAACAGTATAAATAGAATGGGTAACAGTTTGAGTAATTTAGCTAACGATCTCATATCTAATATGTTTTTGTTTCTCTCATGAACAATTTGGGTAATCCCTTTGCTGTGAATTAAAAGGTCTTACAATGGTTGGTTGTGCCTATCTCTCCCCTCCCTAGTATATGCTATAGAATCCAAAAAAGTAACCAAAAATATAAATAAAATTATATATAATATAAATATAACAAGAAATATGTTAAATTTTGAACATATAAAGCCACTGTGATTGGATAATTTAGCTAAAATTAAATACTGATTTTTTCAAAATACTGGTTTGTATTACCCAATTAAAGAGCCAGTCACTATTTTAGCACAAGAATCTCATAACTTAATTAAACATGAAAAATTTTCTCCTTACCCTATCATTGGTTTTAATAGGAATAACACTTCACGCCCAGGATCGTTCAGTTGGGAGTACTTTTGCCACCCGATCTGAGGTGATTGCCCAGCATGGAATGGCAGCAACAAGTCATCCTCTGGCCACCCAGGTTGCATTGGATATATTAAAGAAAGGCGGTAATGCTATAGATGCAGCCATTGCTGCAAATTCATGTCTTGGTTTGATGGAACCAACAGGAAGTGGGATAGGTGGAGATCTTTTTGCCATTATATGGGATGCAGAATCTCAGAAATTATATGGCCTGAATGCAAGCGGCAGATCCCCTTACTCTTTGACAAGAGAATATTTTCTGAAAAATGGATATAAGTCTATCCCAGCCAGGGGACCATTGCCCGTCTCGGTACCTGGTTGTGTAGATGGCTGGTTCGAACTGCACAAGAAATTTGGGTCAATCGATATGAGCGAGATCCTTTCACCGGCAATCAATTATGCCAGGAATGGTTTCCCTATGGCGGATATTATAGCTTATCAGTGGAAATCGAATACCAATGTGCTGAAAGACTTCCCCGGATTTAAAGAAACTTTTATGCCAGGAGGGAGAGCTCCCAAAAAAGGCGAGATCTTTAAAAATCCAGGCCTGGCAAATACTTATGAAATTCTTGCAAAAAAGGGCCGGGATGGTTTTTATAAAGGAGATGTTGCTAAAACAATCGTTAATTATATAAAAGAACAAGGTGGTTTTTTATCCATGAAGGACCTGAAAGATCATACATCTGAATGGGTAGAGCCTGTAAGTACCAACTACAGGGGCTATGATGTCTGGGAAATACCACCGAACGGACAAGGAATTGCTGCACTGCAAATCTTGAACATATTGGAATTACATGATATTAAAAGCATGGGATTTGGCAGTGAAGAATACATGCACCTTTTTACAGAAGCCAAGAAACTTGCTTATGAAGATCGTGCTAAGTTTTATGCAGACATGGATTTTAATGAAATCCCTGTAGATTACCTGATCTCAAAAGGATACGCGGAAGAAAGGGCAAAATTGATAAACAAAGACCGGGCAGCCAGAAGTTACTCTGCCGGAAACTTGAAAGACGGGGATACTATTTACCTAACGGTAGCAGATGAGGATGGCAATATGATCTCTTTGATTCAGAGTAATTTCAGAGGAATGGGTTCCGGGATGACACCCCCTGACCTGGGTTTCATATTGCAAGACCGAGGCGAATTGTTTACACTAGAAGAAGGCCATAATAATACCTATGAACCACATAAAAGACCATTCCATACCATAATTCCAAGTTTTGTTACCAAAGATGGCAAACCATGGATGAGCTTTGGGGTCATGGGTGGCTCCATGCAACCACAGGGCCATGCCCAGATTGTGGTAAATATGATTGATTTCGGAATGAACCTGCAGGAGGCCGGCGATGCGCCCCGTATCCGTCATGGAGGATCGTCACAACCTACGGGAGAGATCATGACCGATGGCGGGATCGTGAATTTAGAGACAGGTATAGATGATGAAAGCATCAGGGGATTGGTAAGCCGGGGTCACAAAGTTCAGTATTCCCTT
>CAYMFU010000006.1:0-5230 GCA_964389805.1 uncultured Roseivirgaceae bacterium
TATTTTTCCAGATGATAAAGAAAAAGAAATAACAGTCAAACTTAATACCCGCTACCAGGCTGCAAAGGGCATATTATCCTTAAAGTTACCAGTGGGATGGAAAACAGAGCCTGAAAAGCAGGATTTTGATTTGAAACCTGAGGAAACTACATTTTATAGATTTAAATTATTTCCTTCAAAAGAATCATCGAAAGGATTTATACAGGCCGTTGCAGATGTTGAAGGAATGGAATATGATCGAAAATTAGTTACTATAGAATACGAACACTTTCCAAAACAGTCTATCTTTCTGCCAGCTATGGCCGAAGTCATGAAACTGGATATCCAGAAGAAAGGATCTAAAATAGCTTACATTAATGGTGCAGGTGATGAAGTGGGCCCGAACTTAGAACAGATTGGCTATGAAGTGACCTATGTCGATGAAAGCAATATTCATTTATTGAACTTTCAGGATTACGATGCATTGGTATTTGGAATCATGGCATTTAATAATCACACATACCTTGGAGATTATAATGATGAATTTCTGCGGTATATAGAAGATGGTGGTAATGTGATTGTCCAATATAACAATATTAGAATTGGTACCAAATCTCCAATCTTATTGCCCTACCCAATTGAATTTTCAGGAAGATCTGCCAGTGTGAGAGTGTCAGTAGAAGATGCTGAAGTACGAATATTACAGCCCGATCACGAAATTCTTAATTCGCCCAATAAAATTATAACTGATGACTTCAATGGTTGGGTACAGGAACGGGGTTTGTACTTCCCAGTCAGTTGGGATGCCCATTATCAGGCGGTGTTATCCAGTAATGATCCCGGTGATCAGGCTCTGGATGGAGGCTTACTGGTTGCAAAATACGGAAAAGGCTATTATATATATACCTCATATGCCTGGTTCAGGCAGTTGCCAGCTGGTGTTCCCGGTGCATACAGGATATTTGCCAACCTGATTTCAATAGGAAAATAATTCAGTCTTCGCTATACATTAATTTTCTAAAGGGAATTCATTCGATAGCTTAGATATTATTAATGAATCCTATTATAGGCGTATAAGTATCCTTGCCATCCAACACTGATTTATTTAAAACCTGTAGGACCTGATTAAATCTGACCTGCAATCCAATCTCCAATCTCTGAAGTAGAACTTGGTTTTACATTTTCAGCTATATCTTCAGTTACAACACCTTCAGCAAGCGACTTGTTAACAGCCACTTTTATAGCTTCAGCTTCTTCTTTTAAATTGAAAGCATATTCAAACATCATGGCGGCAGAAAGTATGGTTCCATTCGGATTGGCGATGTTTTTCCCAGCTGCTTGTGGGTAGGAACCATGGATAGGTTCGAAAACCGAAGTATGTACACCTATGGATGCAGAAGGGGACATCCCTAATGAGCCGGTTATTACACTGGCTTCATCAGTAAGTATATCTCCAAATAAATTCTCTGTTACTATTACATCAAATCCTTTGGGCCATTGGATAATCCGCATGGCGGCAGCATCAACATATAGAAATTCCAATTCAACATCCGGATAGTCTTTTGCCATGTTCTGGATGGTTGAACGCCATAATCTTGAAGTGGCTAATATATTTGCTTTATCGACTGCACAGAGTTTTTTATTTCTATCTTGGGCATATTCAAAGGCCAGCATAGCAATTCTTTCAATTTCTTCAACAGTATATATACAGGTGTCAAAAGCCTTTTGTCCATCTTCCGTTTTTCCTCTGGGTTCTCCAAAATAAATGCCCCCGGTTAATTCACGAATAGTTACAAAATCAGCACCATCAACGAGTTCAGTTTTTAGTGGTGAACGGTTAACCAGTGATTTGAAGGTGGAAGTAGGCCTGATATTGGCATAAAGGCCTAATTTTTTTCTCATTGCCAGTAAACCTTGCTCTGGTCTGATCTTAGCACCCGGATCATTATCATATTTCGGGTGCCCTATTGCCCCGAACAGAACAGCATCAGATGACATACATAGTTCATGCGTTTCGTCAGGGTAAGGATTTCCTGTCTTATCAATAGCAGCTGCGCCAACCAATCCATATTTGTAACTGATCTGATGCCCAAATTTTTTACAAACTGCGTCTGTTACTTTGACAGCCTGTTCAATTATTTCAGGTCCTATTCCATCGCCGGGTAAAACAGCTATATTTAATTTCATTTTAGACTATTACTTTATTCAATTCCAGTTCGTGTTCCAGGACATTAATCATTTTCATTGTTGCCTTTATCGCGGCCACCGTTTGATCGGGATCAAGGCCTCTGGTCTTGAATTCCTTCTCCGATTCCCAGGTGATGACTGTTTCAACAAGAGCGTCAGTTCGTCCACCAGGAGGTATCGTTACAACATAATCGATCAATTTAGGTATTGGCTTCTCCAGTTTCCTATAGACTGCTTTGAGGGCATTCATGAACGCATCGTACTGTCCGTCTCCTGATGCATGTTCCTCGTACACTTTGCCATCGATTTCAATGCTTAGGCTTGTTATTGGTCTCAGCCCCAAAGCATGAGAAGTGGAATAATTTCTGAGTTTTATTTTTTGTTCTATTGTTTCACTTTTCAGTACATCAGAAATGATATAAGGAAGATCTTCTGTGGTAACGGTCTCCTTCTTGTCAGCCAATTCAATAATCTTTTCAGTAACTTTCTTCAGCGATTCAGCATCCAGGGTAATTCCCATTTCCTCAAGGTTTTTCCTGATATTAGCTTTGCCGGATGTTTTTCCTAAAGCGTATTTTCTGATCCTGCCAAAGCGTTCCGGCATTAGATCGTTGTGGTATAAATTGTCTTTATGATCGCCATCAGCATGGATACCACTGCATTGTGTAAATACAAACTCTCCGATAAGAGGCTTATTGGTTGGGACACGGATACCGGAAAATGACTCAACCATCCTGCTGATCTTATTCAGTTTTGATTCCACAACCGTCATCTCAAAATTAAAATGATCCTTCACGACTGCCACCACGCTTGATAATGGGACATTCCCGGCACGTTCGCCAAGACCATTCACCGTGGTATGCAAACATCTAATACCAGCCTTCAAAGCAGCAAATACATTGGCAGTTGCTAGATCGTAATCGTTATGTGCATGGTAATCAAAAGTTACGTCCGGGTATTTTTTTAAAATTCCAGTAAGAAATTCAAATGTTTCATCAGGCCCGAGTATCCCTAGCGTGTCAGGAAGCATGATCCGGTTTACATTCAGATCTTTTAAACCATTGATCATGAAATCGACATAGTCGGATGAGTTACGCATACCGTTAGACCAGTCTTCCAGATAAATATTGGTTGTGATTCCCAGTTTTGTTGCATATTCTACAGATTTAGCAATGTTTTCCAGGTGTTCCTCAGGCGTGTTCCTTAATTGTTGAGTCACATGCCTGTATGATCCTTTGCATAGAAGGTTTATTACTTTTCCACCAGCTTCATTAATCCAATCGAGGGACACTTTGTTATCTACAAATCCCAGAATTTCCACCCTGTCGATATATCCATTTTCGTTGGCCCAATCTAGAACCTTTTTAGATCCCTGGAATTCACCTTCTGAAACCCTTGCAGAAGCAATCTCAATTCTGTCGACATTCACCTCAGAAAGAAGGATTTTGGCAATATTCAATTTTTCATTACTCGAAAATGATACCCCTGTAGTTTGCTCACCATCCCGGAGGGTGGTGTCCATTATGGTAATTAATGATGATTTTTGATTTTTCATATCTCTGGAATCAATCTTGTTCTTCAAATGCTTGGATTTTAGATTTCAGACTAAGTAAGTAGTCTATATCGTCGTAACCTTTTAACAGGCATTCCTTTTTATAAGGATTTATATCGAACTTGACAGAAGAGCTGGAATCCAGTATTGTAAATTGCTGGTTTTCAAGATCTACTTCAAATTCTGCTTTCGTATTATTTTCTATAGTGTTAAATATTTGTTTTAGAAAATCAGCGCTTACCTGGACAGGAAGTAATCCGTTGTTTAGTGCATTGTTTTTAAATATATCAGCAAAAAAACTTGATACTACCACCCGGAATCCATAGTCATAAAGAGCCCAGGCTGCGTGCTCCCGGCTGGATCCACTTCCGAAATTTTCACCTGCAACCAGGATCTCCCCCTGATACGTATCATTGTTCAATACAAAATCCTGTATCGGACCATCATTATTATCGTATCTCCAATCCCTGAAAAGATTATCGCCAAATCCTTTCCTTTCAATTGCTTTTAAGAACCTGGCTGGAATAATCTGATCCGTGTCAACATTTTCTATTGGTAGCGGAACTGCAGGAGAAATTAAGGTTTGAAATTTATCAATAGGCATTTTCTCTGTTCGTTATATGATTTCGCGTGGATCTGTTATTTTTCCGGTAATTGCCGTTGCAGCAGCAGTTAAAGGACTGGCAAGAATCGTTCTTGCACCAGGACCTTGCCTGCCCTCAAAATTTCTATTGGAGGTAGATACCGCATATTTCCCTGAGGGTATCTTATCATCGTTCATCGCCAGACAAGCAGAACAACCTGGTTGTCGCAGTCTGAAACCCGCTTCTTCAAGAATATCAACCAGGCCTTCTTCATAAGCCTGTTGTTCTACTTGTTTAGATCCAGGTACGATCCAGGCTGTAATATTATCAGCCTTTTTTTTGCCTTTTACAAGCTGAGCGACTTCTCTGAGGTCTTCGATACGGCCGTTTGTACAACTTCCAACGAAAATATAATCCACATTTTTACCATTCATGCTTTCGCCAGGCTTGAAATCCATATATCCTAAAGATTTCAGATAGGTATCCTGACTTGCCGAAGCAATTTCTTTTACTTCCGGAATTGGTTTAGAAATATCCAATCCCATTCCTGGATTTGTCCCAAAGGTGACCATAGGGCCAATCTCTTCCGCTTTAAAATTATATTCAAGATCGAAAACAGCACCGTCATCTGTTTTAAGCGTTTCCCAATAAGCTAAATTTTTTTCCCAATCGGCTCCTTCGGGAGCAAATTGTCTGCCTTTTATATATTCAAAAGTGGTCTCATCAGGGGCGATCATTCCCCCGCGGGCACCACTTTCAATACTCATATTGCAAATCGTCATTCGAGCTTCCATAGATAGAGCCTCAATTGTGGAACCTGCATATTCAATGAAATAACCTGTGCCTCCGGCAGTACCTATCTTAGATATAATATATAATATGATATCTTTAGAAGTTACCCCTTCATTCAGTTTACCATCGATGGATA
>CAYMFU010000007.1:0-3889 GCA_964389805.1 uncultured Roseivirgaceae bacterium
CGCATCGAGAAGCTGGATCGCCGCTGATATCATTATAGCTGACAAAGCTTGTAGCAGCTACCAGTTGAAGGGTAACATTAGTGGCTTTCTCTACATTTATCTTATTTTCCTGCTTAATGATCTCACCTCCATCAGTTATTAATTTAATTCTGGCCTCAAAAGTCAATTTACTTTCCGGATATGGATTGCCGTCACGGCCCAGTTCTTCCGGATAGTTATTCGCCTTGCCCTTTATAATGATCACGCCATTTTCTACTTTAATATCATACTGCTTATGGGGAGAATTCATACCAACACTGAAGTTTAAAGCTCCTTTTTTCGATGATTTTAGTTGAATAATAATGGCCTGATCCGGGGTAGATGCGAAGATCTCCCGGCTGTAGGTTACACCTCCTGACTTATAGGTCACGGATGTGACAGCATTCTCCAGGTTAAGTTTTCTCATATAGTCAGAAGCATCTTCATGATCTGGGAATTCCATGAGAACATTCCCAAATGGCAGGTAACATAACTGCCCGAATGGCTGGGACATAAACCTTTCGTTCCCCAGCTTATGGGCTTGTTTTTGCTTGCCATCCCAGAGCAACTGACGTAATTCATCCAAAACTTCATAAGCATCTTTATGTGCATAATCATGGGGCTGCCCGGACCAAAGGGTTTCTTCATTAAACTGGATCTTTTCCTTTCCGATACCTCCATAAACCATTGCACCTAACCTTCCATTTCCGACAGGAAGTGCTTCAGTCCAATCGTATGCCGGTTGATCATACCAAAGCACAAGAGATGGATCAACTTTTTCAATTGGATCTGCAAAATTATAACTAGGATGATGTGCATAGTTAAATTCAAAACTCAACAACACTATGCACAAGGACAAGCAAAATTTTCCGTTCATTTTATTTTAGGAGATTTAGAGGCGAATTTCTTGTATAATTTAGACTTCCTTTTTAAATAGGATCACTTTGTTGCTATTAAAACGTTGTTTTCCGGAATAGTATCTTTTATCCATAAATAAGCATTGTTTTTATAAATTTTAATGGTCGAAAACCCAGCCTTTTTTAATGCCCTTTTCCAGACAAATTTACTTCTTAGCCTTTTATTTATTTTTCCATATTGATCAATCTGTACGTTGAGACCATTTAAAAAACCAAAATGACCACCTACAACGAATATTCCGTTTTTCGGAATCTTCATTGATATTTTATTTATCGTTTCTAGCCATTCTTCATCATCAACAATATGGAACATAATTCCAATGGCATTTACTATCTCAAATGATTCCTGAATCTGATTGATGATCTCTACTGCTTTACCTTTATAAAAGCTAATTTTTAGATCATTTGAATATTTTTGATTTAAATAGTCTATGGAAGTTTCTGAGATATCTATGCCTGAAATTTTAACAGCATCTAATGATTTATAAAATTCTATCCAATGCCCGGAGCCTGAGCCAATATCTAATACCGAACTTTTCTCTGTTTCTATACAATTATTATAAAGATGTTTAAGTATTTGCATTTCGACTGAGCAATAGTGATATTTTGACGAATAGGGACTTTGATTTGGATCAATTGTTTGTCGGTCACTTATGCCATGTAAATAAACCGATGTATTCCAAAAATTGCTGGCTTCATACTCTTGCCCCTTTTTTATAAAGTACGAATAGTATATGCCTTTTAGAATTTTTTTTTGCCTGGTTAAAAATTGTTTTATCATTATATTTTATTCAGCGATATCATTTCTCTTATATACAATATTAACTTATCTCAAAGGGTACGAAAGAAAAAGAATACCACAATAAATATATTTTAAGAACCTAATACCAGTTTCCAGAAAACTTTTTTAGGATTTTCATAAACTGCATTATGACCATAATCTTCCAGCAAATTTAAATTTGCATATCTATTTTGATAAGAAACCTCTTTACTCATTGAAAAAGGAATTTTTTGGTCGGCTTTACTATGGAATATGTCAATGGGTATTTGATTCGATATTTTTTTAATGTTTTTATTATTATTCCATACATCGGGCATCATCCAAACCCAACTCTTTTTCGCGGACCCGAAATGGACTGCTATTTTTCTTGCTGTAGAAAAGGGTGCATGTACAATAATTTTATCAGGTTTTGGATCAAATTGCAAAACTGATCCAAGGAGAATAGCTGCACCGAGTGAATGACCAAAGACAATTCTTGGTAAATTGGCATTTGAAATTTCACAAAAATAGTTCCAGGCTGATATAGCATTCTGATTTAAAATATCAACAGTAGGTTTTCCATGGCAACTTCCAAATCCGCTATAATCAAATACAAAGGAATTGAATCCAAGCTTATCAAGTAATAATTGACAATCTACCCAATCGCTTAAGGATTCACCATTTCCATGATAAATAATAATCGATGGAGAATCTTTCACATTTTCCCTCCAATTTGCATATATCTTATGTTTCCCTGATTTTATTTCCAGTCTCAGGATACCATTCTTCTTAGCCAGTACTGTTTTTTCATTCGCTTCCGGATTAAGTTTAATAGTGCCTGATTCAACCTTACCTTTTATATACTTTCTGATTAAAAGTATTGAACTACCGAAAACTACAATTATTGCCAAAAATATTAACCACATAATCAATGATCCTTTTTCCTTAGATACCTGCTTTTGACCAGGGTATTATTGAGGATCTTTGTTTCAACATGTTCCAATTTCAATTCTGAATCCATTTCTTCAAACAGCGATATTCCGGAACCCAGAATAATAGGGATCCTCGTTATGATTAGCTCATCTATCATATCTTGTTTCAGGAAACTTTGTATGGTTTTACCACCATCGATATAAAGATTATTGAATCCTTTACTCTTTAACTCCTCAACAATTGTTTTTAAATTTCCATAAATCAGTTCAGCTTTACCCTTAAATGTATCGGGTATTTTTTTCATTGTTTTACTAAGGACAAATACTGGTTTGGTATAAGGCCATTCTCCAAATTGTAATACCACCTCAAAAGTATTTCGCCCCATGATCAGCCCGTCTATTCTTTTCATAAAATCCGAAAACCCAAAATCGCTTTTTTCAGGATTAGGTATTTCCATGAGCCAGTCGACATTCCCGTCTTTACGTGCAATATACCCATCCAGACTTGTTGCTATGTGTACTATATTTGCCATAAGGTATATTTTTTGTGATTTTAGAATTAGATGAAGCCATGAAATTAGTCAAAATGGTTTTGGATAAAAAGAAATACTTCTTATGAAGGTTTTTGGATAAAGAGTCAATTGAAAAATTTGAAAGTGATGAAGCATCTTGTTTCCACATCTCTAAATTGGATGTATTTTAATATGTTAAATTGCTTTAAGTTCATTCATTTATGATTCGAATCCTGTTTTTAATATTCGTTTTCGGCCTGCCAAATGTCTCCTTTGGGCAAAGTGAAAACAAATATCAAATCGATTCAACCTTCATCCAGAAAGTTGAAGATTCTGTTGAGCCGGACAAGGTGTTGCATGCCGAACCCCTTTATATTGATTTGATCCTGGATCTTGGCGCTAGAAAAGGGGAAAATGAATGGAATTTTGGAATGGGCTTAACTGATTTTGAATCATTTGATGAGTATGAATTCTTTGTTGAATATGAATTTGCGGCTATTGGCTGGCTGGGTATAGAAATAGAAATTCCAGTCTTCTTTTACAATTCCGGGGGGGAGGATCCTAAGCCAGATAATAGAATTGAGTCTCTTAAAACAGCTATTCAGTGGACTTTTCTGGTAGACCAGAATATCAGCACATCCTTAGCTCTGGGAATAAAGTTTATCTCATCCGGGCCAATTTCCTGACCTCACTCAGCTTATTACTTAAACTTTGAACAATACCCGCATTTTCGGGAGAATCAGCAACATT
>CAYMFU010000008.1:0-8525 GCA_964389805.1 uncultured Roseivirgaceae bacterium
GTTTAAGACAAATGTCTGTTGCGGCCTTTGAGAGATTTGAACAGGTATGGAATTTCAATGACTTCTGGAAAAGAGGGAACACTTTTGACGCCTGCCTAACATTCGTGGATGCGATGCTACAAAAATGGCCTGATTATGATGTGGTTACCTCCATTCGTATCAGAGTAAAAGACATGCTGGTGGAGAATCTGGGTTTTTTTAGTGAGTTTGATCCGGGAGGATTATGGGCTGATGATTTCGGTTGGTGGGGACTTATGGCCTTGAATGCCAGAAAACACCTTGTAAATCTCGGTGAAACGGAATTAGCCGAAAAGTATCTGAAACTATCCACCGATCTCTGCTGGGAATATAAAAAGAGTACAGCCTATGATCATTCAGCAGGAGCCAAACCCGTTCCGCATGGATGCAGGAATGGGGATGCTAATGGGGCTCATCCGGGAGTTAAAAACACAGTTACGAACGTACTACTGTTTCTTCTTTCATCCCGAATCTATCGGCTCTGTCTAAAAGAAGACTTCCCTGACAAGGATAAATATCTTGATATGGCTTACCGCCAGTGGTTATGGTTCGATCGTTGGTTTGAACTCGAAGAATTCGAATACCTAAAAAGGATCTCCGAATCCTCTGCCCTTGTTCAGGAAAGACCCATGGCATTCTTCGAAGGTTCAGACTACCAGGACAAAGTGCATCCTCCCTGGGCTGAAGGCTGGGTATGGACCGGTGATCAGGGCATGTTGGTTGGCGCATTATCCGATATGCTAGAATTTGGACAGGAACTGGAAATATGGACTGATTCTCAAGACATAGATCCTGGTTTTAAAAAGAAAGAATTTGAAGAGAAAATCCGCAAATACATCTCAATGATAGGGAAAGGTGTAAAGAAGGCATTGGTCGGGCCAAAAGATGGAATTATCAGAGAGGCTCCTTGTTTGTCAAGTTTTGGGCCCGTTCACGGGAATGATTACCTTGCAGGTCGAGGCATCATGATGCGATACCTTGGCTCCAGGGAAGAAAAATCACTTATTGGCATTGACTTAAAGAGTAATATAAAAGCAACGGTAGAGGCAATCTGGAATACCCGCGACACTGCTACTAACCAATTTCAACCTGAATTCACCAGTAAGGAAAATGACGAAATGTATATAGACCGTTTCAGAAATCTATGGGGAATCGCCGACGATGTATACAAATGGAACCTGAAGAAAATGAAGACGCAGAACAAACAAGGCGTTTGTCAATCAGTCGGTATGGATATTCTTGGTGCAGCTATCAAACTTGAGGTTTGAAAAATGTTCATTGAATTTACTCGAATAGGAAAAGGATTAAACATATTTAAATGAATAAGATTTTCATCCCAACAAGATATAAAATGGTCGCAGGTACGTTCATACTTGCTATGATCGTCCTGTTTGACAGGATTTTAATATCTGTTGCCAAGGATCCTATAGCTACAGATCTTTCATTATCCGATAAGCAAATGGGTTGGGTTTTATCAATATTTGCTCTAGGGTATGCTCTTTTCCAGACCCCATCGGGTTATTTGGCAGATAAATTAGGCGCGCGAAAAGTCCTCACAGCTGTTGTCAGTCTCTGGTCAATTTTTACTGCTTTGACTGGTGCGGTTTATCATTTTATATCTTTATTGTTTGTTAGATTTATATTCGGAGTGGGTGAAGCCGGGGCATTCCCAAGCATGGCCAGGGCCATATTCAGTTGGATTCCTCTAAGAGAAAGAGGTATAGTAAACGGAATTAATTTTTCTGGTGGCAGGATCGGGGCGGCCATCGCTTTACCTGTCGTAGCCTGGCTTATTGAAATCACGAGCTGGCGAATGAGTTTTGTGATACTGGGCCTTATCGGCATTGTTTGGGCTATCATCTGGTATAAATGGTTTCGAGATCTTCCGGTTGACCATCCTTCAATTTCTAATGAAGAAATAGAATATATTCAAAAGCATATTCAAGCCCCTACAGAAAAAACCAATCAAAAACTATCTTTGGCTAAAATGTTTAGGTCGAAATCTATGTGGTTGCTTATGGGTCAGTATTTTAGCAGCAATTTCACCTTTTTCTTTTGCCTGACCTGGTTATTTCCCCATATTCGGACAAAATATAATCTTGATGCCCTGGAAGCCGGATTTTACTCTTCAGCCCCCCTTCTTTTTGGAGCTTTGGGCAACTGGTTCTCCGGATGGATGGTAGATTTTATTTATCGCAAAGGAAGGTGGACATTATCCAGGAAAATGCCAGCAATTATCGGCTTTATATTGGCATCAGCTGGAATAATTGCAAGTGCTTATATGACAGAAGTTGCATGGGCTGTAGTGTTTATTTCCATTGCAGTTTTCGGTGCTGATATGACATTAAGCCCGTCATGGTCAGCATGTGTGGATGTTGGTAAAAGCCATTCAGGAACCGTTAGTGGGACAATGAATATGGCGGGTAACCTTGGATCATTTGTCACTGCCTTGGCATTTCCGTATATGCTGGCCATAACAGGGTCGGACATTCCATTTTTTTACCTGGCAGCCGCTTTAAACTTTTTAGCCATACCTATCTGGCTTGCTTTAAAACCAGATCAGGAAATGAAACTTACTAAATCAATAGACTCATGATAACCAGGGCAGAACTCAACGAAGCTTGTGAAATAGCGTTGACAATGATCGATGATGCCGGAATTCAATTAACAAAAAAGGATAAGAATAAAATAACGGCTGCTGATTTTGGGCTTAGCCAATTATTTAAAGAGGGAATACAAATTCTAACCATGTTTGATACTGAACGCGTGGCCGGAAAGATCCTTGTTCTCTTACCCTACCAGACCGAACCGGAACACTGGCATCCATCTGTTGGCGATGATCCCGGTAAAGAAGAAATAATAAGAGCTATTTCCGGTGATCTTTATTTCTATATCCCTGGAGAAAATAGCCTTAAAAATGGTTTTATTGTTGAAGGTAAAGATAGTTGTTATACCATGCGAAAGGAGGTGGTTCTTTTACCTGGAGAACAGCTTATTTTACCACCTGGGACGAAACATTGGTTCCAGGCTGGAGAAAATGGTGCTGTAATGTATTCTTTTTCTACTAAAGTAAGAGACACACTTGATCAGTTTTCGGATCCGGAAATTGTCAGGGAGACCGTGATTGCCGGCTAGAATTAGTATTAAATACAATAAATATACAGAGATGAAACAAAGTATTATCACCGCATTTCTTGGAAAAACACAAGATCGTTTTTCAGAATATCAAAAGGTTACCGATTTGAAAGAAAGATTAGAGATCATTAGTAAAATTGAAGGGGTAACCGGAATTGAGATTGTATATCCTTATGAAACTGGAGATCCTGCGAAAACCAGGGCAATGCTGGATGAATATGGGATTGAGTTTGCTGCGGTAAATGCCAATATTAAGAAAGAAACACAGTGGGTTCCCGGGGCCTTATCAAGACCACAACCTGAAATTCGCAGTAAAGCTGTGCAGATAATTAAGCACTCAAAGGATTATGCTAAAAAAGTAGGTGCGCCTCTGGTCACCTGCTGTCCTCTTTCTGACGGTTTTGATAATCTATTCCAGGTTGATTATCCCAAGGCATGGCGTAATATGATTGATTCGGTTGCTGAGGCTGCGGATTACCTGCCGGAAATCCCCCTCTTTATTGAATATAAAATTAATGAAACCAGGGTGAACTGCCACCTGGATAGTTGTGCGAAAACCATTGTATTGTTGAAAGAGGTTCAGAATGCTTCAACAGGTATTACTATTGATTTTGGCCATTCTTTACTTGCCAAAGAAAACCCCGCCCAGGTACTTGGATTATGTGAAGAATCTGGGATTGAGTACTATCTGCACACCAATGATAATGACTGGAATTTTGATTGGGATCTAATCGGTGGATCAAGGAATTTCCTGCATACCGTTGAATTTTTCTTTTACGCCAAAGAATTCGGTTATGATAAGTATTTTACTGCAGATGCATCACCCCGGATTTTTGATATGGTTGGCTTTTTCACCCACCATGTGGAAATCAATCGTGCCATCTGGAATATGGTTGAAAATCTGGATAGAGAAAAGTACCGAAAACTTATGAGAGAAGAGCGTTATATGGATTTGATGCAATTGGTTAAAAAAGAGATCTATAGATTATAAAATATAATTTTTACGCTAAAGAATAAAAAATGAAGCTTGTCAGAAGTACCATATACTTTTTCTTATCACTTTATGTAACATGTATTTTATTAAATTCATGTTCATTTTTTCAGACTGAAAATTCAGCTCTAGTATCCGGGGAATTGAAGCAGTGGCATAAAGTGACTCTTACCTTTGATGGTCCGGAAACCGAAGAACAGGCCCAAATCAATCCATTTCTGGATTATCGAATGATCATTACTTTTTCAAAAGGAGAAAAGTCCTATACGGCTCATGGATATTTCACAGCCGATGGAGATGCTGCCAATACAGGGGCCACTTCAGGTAATAAATGGCGAGCACATTTCGTCCCTCCGGAAACCGGGAAATGGAACTGGAGTGTATCATTCAGAAAGGGCAGTAATATAGCAGTGGATGAAGAACATAAGTCCGGTGAAGTATGTTTTTTTGATGGGCAGAAAGGATCATTTGACATCGGCCCTACCGATAAAAAAAATCCGGATTTCAGATCAAAAGGCATTCTGGAATATACCGGTGAGCACTATTTGCAATTTGCTCATACAAAGGAGTATTTTTTGAAAGGAGGCGCTGATAGCCCGGAGAACTTTCTGGCATTCAAAGAGATTGACAATACCTACGATGCCGATGCGGGTTCTGGAAGTTATGAACATATTGGTGGATTCATCCATGAATATGAGGCCCATATCAAGGATTGGAAACCTGGTGATCCAATATGGAAGGATGGAAAAGGGAAAGGGATTATCGGAGCATTGAACTACCTGTCTGATAAAGGAATGAATAGTGTGTATTTTCTAACATATAATATGGATGGTGGAGATGGCCGGGATACCTGGATGTGGATAGATGAAAGTGAGCGCTCACGATTTGACTGCAGCAAATTGGATCAGTGGGAAATCATTTTTGAACATATGGATAAAAAGGGTCTTATGTTGCATGTTGTTACACAGGAGACAGAGAATGATCATAATCTGGGGGGTTCTGCCGGATTGAATATGATACGAAAACTATACTACAGGGAATTAATTGCCCGTTTTGGGCATCACATGGCCCTGATATGGAACCTTGGGGAAGAAAATAATACACCAGATGAGGATCGAAAGGAAATCGCTGCATTTATCCGCTCACTTGATCCATACGATCATCCCATAACTGTTCATACCCATCACAAAGCAGCCTTGACATTTTATGATGGGATCCTAGGAGATGCTAATTTTGAAGCCACTTCCATTCAGAGCAGTATGGAGAGCTATCATAATGAGGCGATCGTATTACGTCAGCGCTCTGCTGTAGCTGGTAGAAAATGGGTGATTTTTGGTGATGAACAAGGTCCGGCGAGCCATGGTATTCTTCCGGATGAAGATGATCCTGGTCATGATATTCCCCGAAAATATGGCCTTTGGGGCAATTTAATGGGTGGCGGATCAGGTGTAGAATGGTATTTTGGACATCAATATGCCCATATGGATATCAATTGCGAAGATTGGAGGTCACGGGATATCATGTGGGATCAAACCCAAATTGCGCTGAATTTCTTTAATAAATATCTGCCCTTCCGGAAAATGATTCCTTCGGATCATCTGATTTCTTCCAGCGATAATTATTGTTTTGCATTGGAAGGGGAGATTTATGCTGTTTACCTTCTGAAAGGTGGCGCGACCCAACTCAATCTGGAAAACACTAATTCTGAATTCGATATAAAATGGTATAATCCCAGATCCGGTGGGGATCTGATTAGCGGAGATCGGGAAATTGTTACCGGAGGCAAGAGGATACAACTGGGTCCTCCGCCTGAAGATCAGGATAAAGATTGGGTTCTGTTGATCAAGAAGAAAGACTAATTATCAGAAAATATGTAAATTCAATTCGGCTTTACAAATGATTTTTTTAAAATGCTTTACAATGAATTTTTATATCCGAAAAAATAGGTCAAATAAATTTTAGAAATCATGAAATTAAAAAAAACAACTTTTTCAATAGCAATAACCCTGATATTGGCATGTTTACTTGGTTGTAATTCCAGTGAAGACGTACGTCGAATTTCAGTCAAGGAATATCAAAGTAAAATGAAGGCTGGATGGCTTGGCCAGATGGCTGGTGTCGGATGGGGCGCCCCTACCGAATTTGATTTTAAAGCCGCTATCATCCCGAAAGACGAGGTGCCTTCCTGGGAGCCGCAAATGCTTAATCAACAATATCAGGATGACATCTATGTAGAGATGACGTTTCTGAAAACCCTGGAAGATTATGGATTTGATGTTTCGATCAGACAGGCAGGAATAGATTTTGCAAACAGTCAGTACAGGTTATGGCATGCGAATAAATACGGCCGGGATAATTTAAGAATGGGAATCGCTCCTCCATATTCCGGTCATCCGGAATATAATGGTCATGCTGATGATATCGATTACCAGATTGAAGCGGATTATTCTGGACTAATCGCTCCAGGGATGCCTCAAATAGTTATAGACCTTGGGGATACTTTCGGCCGCTTGATGAATTACGGAGATGGTTTATACGGTGGCCTATTTGTTGGCGGAATGTATGCTGAAGCATTTTTTGAGCAGGATATTGACAAAATAATTCAAGCTGGACTGGCCTGTATCCCAAAAGAAAGTCAGTATGCTGAAGCTATCAGGGACGTGGTAAAATGGCATAAAGAAAATCCTGATGACTGGGAAGTGGCCTGGCAACTAATTGAAGACAAATACAACCTAAACCCGGATTACCGTAAATTCAGTTGCAGCCATGTGGATGACGACTTTAACATTGATGCTAAGATCAATGGGGCGTATATAGTGATGGGATTACTTTATGGTGAGGGTGACATGGATCAAACCATTATTGTATCCATGCGGTGCGGTCAGGATTCGGATTGTAATCCATCCAACGCTGCAGGGATTTTGGCCACTTCACTAGGGCTTGAAAATCTGCCTGAAAAATATAGAACTGGCATTGATAACGAAACGAATTTTTCTTTTACATCTTATAATTTTCCTTCCCTGATTGAAGTATGTGAATCTTTGACCCGGAAGGCAGTTATGCGGGCAGGCGGGAAAATTGAAACCAGTTCATCTGGTGAGGAAACGTTTGTAATCCCATTTCAAAAACCTTTAACGGCCTCAGTGGAGCAATGCTGGGAACCGGAAGAAATTGCCGGTGATGTACATTTTACCCCCGACGAAATGAAAAAAATTGTCATAAGGATAAGGAAAGCTGATGAATTTGTAAAGGTATGGCAGGTAGCTGGTCCTTTCTCAAAAAGTGGTGTAGAAGGTCTTGATTTATTTGATGTAGAATTTGAGCCCGAAACCAACCAAAATTTTTCAAATTGGAAAGAAATGCCCATAGGTAGTGACGGTTATGAACCAGACATTATAAATCTTGAAAGGTATTTTGGTGAATTGAACAGTGTAGCCTATCTGAAAACAAATGTCTGGATTGAAGAAAATCAGAATGTTTTATTAGAGCTTGGTTCGGATGACGGTATTAAGCTATGGATAAACGGTACGCTGATTCATCAAAAAAATATTATTCGGGGACACAACCAGGGTGAAGATGTGGCTGAGGCAAGCCTGGAGAAAGGATGGAACAAAATTTTAATGAAAATAACACAAGGGACCGGCGGCTGGGGAGCTTCAATGGTGATAACAGACCTGGATCATTACTCCATTGATAGTTTAATATACAAAATTGATTAAGGATTAAGACATTGAAAGATGAATAATAGAAATATATCCTGATTGGAGAGAACAAACATTTTGGTACAGGTTCTTCCTGAAATGGAAATTTAATTATTGAATGATTCTAAAGGTAATGAAGAATAAAACAACAGTATTATTATGCGATTTCTTGTAATATTTATCCTGGCATTTTATGGATTTGCAGGGTGTCAATCACCAGAAAGTACTCAATCTCAACAACCTACGCCCAGTTTAGACGGCCTGAAAACTTTCGGGACCATGGGCAAGGAAATGCAGGTGTTGAAAAAAGATCAGGAAACAGAATTGTTCAGCTACGAAGGAAATGGGTGTTTGACCCATATGTGGTTCGGCGGAAGTTTCAGGAATGTAGAATATACAAACATACGGATCTATGTGGATGGGGAGGATAAGGCATCCATTGAAATGGAGCTCTTCCTGGGTCACGGGATCGGATTTGGCGATAATTATGCCCCGTGGGGAACTGAAAGAATGGGCAACATCGGAGGGAACAGCGGTATATATAATACATATAAAATCCCCTTTGGCAAACATATCAGGATCACTGCACAACTGGCTCCCGATGCTGATGAGGATCCACTTTTCTGGTGGATCGTTAGGGGAACTGAAAATCTGCCTATTGAATATAGTGGTGTACAATT
>CAYMFU010000009.1:0-4513 GCA_964389805.1 uncultured Roseivirgaceae bacterium
CAGTAAGATGCCCAAGACCTATTTCATTAAGCCAATTGGGATTAAAGATTTTGCTCAGATATTTAAAACCGCTGTCAGGTAGAACAGTTACTATTTTGGCTGGAGCTTCCATTCTCTTTGCAAGCTCTAAAGCCGCCCAAACATTACCTCCGCTAGAACCGCCCACCATCAGGCCCTCATGGCGGGCAAGATAATGTACCATCTCAATGGCATTTTTATCATTAAATGAAACTGCATCATCCAGTATATCAAAATCCATAGTAGCACACAGTGACCCCTTGCCGGCTCCCTCTACTTGAAATGATTTTTTGTAGGACTTGTAATCTTCCTTATCTTCAAAATAAGGTTTATACACAGAGCCTTCCGGATCAGCCAGGATGATTTTTATGTTTGGGTCATTTTCTTTTAATCGTTTTGCAACTCCGGATACTGTCCCTCCTGTTGATGCTGTAGCGACAAAGGTATCGATCTTCCCGTTCATGTCATCCCAGATCTCCTTACCTAATGTCATATAATGGGCTTCAGGATTTAACGGACTATTATACTGATCAATATGATAAAAGTCTTCACGTTCACTTGCTCGTATTCCGGCTGCCCTTCCGTATTCTTCATCAGGGGTAACAGGAGAAGCCGGCTTAACAATTACTTCTGCACCATAAGATTTAATGATTGCGATCTTTTCGTCGCTGCATTTATCGGGAACATAAATAATTGATTTTAGTCCCATGCTGGAAGCAACCATGGAGACAGAGGCTCCGGTATTGCCTGAACTTCCCTCTACAAGTGTTGTGCTTTTATTGATTTTACCTGCATCAACACCTTTTTGAACCATATATGCAATAATCCGGTCTTTTATGCTCCCTGTAGGATTCATAAACTCGAGTTTTGCATGTATCTCCACACCCGGTTTGGGATCTAATGTCTTTAAATGCACCATCGGCGTGTTTCCGATCAGATCCAATGCTTCTATTTTTGACATAGCAATTCTTTTCCTTCCTTTAATTTTTCTAAAATTTGTTCTGCAATAATACAATATATGTCGCGATAAAAAACAACTTTTTTTACCAATAAAAATGACTGCCCGGTTAAAACTTAGAAAGATTAGATCATTAAACATCCCTTTTTTTGATCCTTGAAGCTCCTATTAAAATAGTGCTTTATATCAGTGATTTATTAAATACTATTGAGGGAGATTTTTAGAAAACCACAAATATTGCAGCCATCACCTATGGTGATCTTGAAAATAATATTGGTATCTTATATTCTATATATTTATATAAAAACTATTTCAACCTACAGGAAAATGAAGTTCATTGAATTAACTGAAAACGAAGTTTATAACATTGAGATTACTGCAATAAATACTGCACACAACATTAAGTAAATTCCATTTGCCATGTCACAATTTTTGCACCCCAAAATCAAACTCAAATACGTAAATTCCTGCTATACAAAAAGCTGCGCCATTGTCGAACAATAATTTACTCTAACCGTTATTGCATCAATTAAAAAATACTGCTCTATGAAAGTACATTTCCTATTATTATTCATCTGGATTACTTCAGTTTGTTCATTCGGACAGATTAAAGAAAGTCAAGCAATAGATAGCCTCTTTATAGATTGGAATAAGCCTGATGTTCCAGGTTGCGCAATAGGAATAATAAAGGATGGTAAACTGATATACTCCAGTGGATATGGTATTGGAGATCTGGAACATGATGTAGAAATAACCCCGTCATCTGTTTTTTATATTGGTTCTGTATCTAAACAGTTTGTGGCCTTCAGTATTTTACTCTTAGAAGAACAAGGGAAATTGAGCTTAGATGATAGGATTCAAAAATTCTTACCTGATTTCCCGGAATACCAAAGTCCTCTTACTATCAGGCATTTTATTCATCATACGAGTGGCGTGCGAGACTACTTAACCCTAATGTATTTACAGGGCAGAGATTATCTCGACAATACAGATGTAGATGAGGTTTATGACCTTATTATAAGACAGAAAGAGTTAAATTTTACTCCAGGAGAAAAATTTCTATACAGCAATTCCTGCTATTTCATGCTAGCGATGATTGTTGAAAAAGCATCAGGTCAATCATTAAAGATGTTTGCTCAAGAGCACATTTTTGGCCCATTAGGAATGAATAATTCAATTTTTTACGACGATAACACAGACCTGATTAAAAATCGAGTATTCAGCTATATGAAAAGTGGTGAGGATGGATTTCTTAATTTGATTATGAGATTTGATCTTGTTGGCTCTGGTGGTGTATATACCAATGTTGAAGATTTGTTTCTATGGGATCAGAATTTTTATAACAACAAACTTGGAAAAGGAGGGCAGGAGATTATTCAAAAAATGCATGTAGAAGGTCTTTTAAATAATGGGGAAAGCTGTGGTTATGCTTTTGGGTTGAACAATGGAACTTATAAGGGATTAAAGACAGTTAGCCATGGCGGTGCTCTTGCTGGTTACAGAGCACAATTAATACGGTTCCCTGATGAGAAATTTTCTGTAATTATGTTGGCCAACAGGGGGGATGCAAATCCAACAGCCAAGTCATTTCAGATGGCAGATATGTTTCTACAAGAAAAATTCAAAAATGAGAATGAAGATAATACTATTGGCAAGGTAAGAGGAAACAATACAAATGAATCAATAGAGTTTACTTTAACACAATTATCCGGGAATTACGAAATACAACCCGGAGTCGTCCTGGAAATAAATATTATGAATGATGCACTTCAGGTTTTACAAGGCTGGAATAAATCCTCTTACAGCATTATCAATACTGCTAAAAACACTTATGAAATACCAGATAATCCTTCTATTCAATTCGTATTCTCTGTATTGAAAGATGATTTTACGCAGATACTTACAGTTATTCAAGATGGAAACGAGACCACTTGTAAAAGAATAGATAAAATTGATTTTTCTCCTCTAAGCTTAGAAGACTATACAGGAGATTTCTACTGTTATGAGTTAGATGCAACTTATTTGCTATTTCAAGAAGACGGAATATTGAAAATGAAGATTGCCAACTATGATGTACAGGAACTTGACGCATATGATATTGACACTTTTACTACAGAGAATGGCCTGGTCCATTTTCGAAGGTTGGATGGGATAATAGAAGGATTTGAACTTGATGCTGGTAGAGTAACTAATTTGAAATTCGATAAGAAATAAAAGGTGCTAACATTGTGAATACCCGATTTTTAATTGTCACGACTTTTTCAGATAAAAGGCAAAATCTGCGCCAATAAACAGCGTATATTCTAACTGTTAGCAACAATCGAACAGAAATAATAACCTGTAGAATAATATAATATGAAAATGAGACTAAAAATTCTGCTGATTCTATCTCTGGTATTTTTAATGTTTGGATGTTTTCAAGAAAATAAGAAGAGAAAAGATGTAGACATAACAGCCGCTGATATACTTGGAAATCCTGAGTATCTGGCATTTTCATACGGAGGGTATAGAGAAAATACCAGGGAGGTAGTGCCCTCGATTGAGGAATTGAAAGATGATATGAAAATATTGTCTGCAATGGGAATCAAATTAATTAGGACTTACAACACTCAACAATTTGGACATGCGGCCAATCTTCTGGAAGCCATAAGCCAGTTGAAAGATGAAGATCCAAATTTTGAAATGTATGTGATGTTGGGTACTTGGATAGAATGTGAAGGTGCATGGTCTGCATCTGCCAATCATAAGGCCGGAAATATAGAAAATAATACCGCGGAGATAGAAGCTGCCGTGAAGATGGCCCGTACATACCCGGATATTGTGAAAATCATTGCTGTAGGAAATGAGGCGATGGTACAATGGGCAATTAATTACTTTGTATATCCCAATGTAATTCTCAAATGGGTTGATTACCTAAAAGAATTACGCGATGATGGTGATATCCCTACCGGTATCTGGATTACCAGTTCGGACAATTATGAATCATGGGGAGGTGGAGCAAGCAGCTATCAGACAGATGTTTTAGCTAACTTGATTAAGGCTGTTGATTTTATATCACTCCACACCTATCCCTTTCATGATTCACATTACAATCCTACATTTTGGGTTGTGCCTGAAGAAGAGCAAGATCTGCCTAAACTGAAACAAATTGAGGCTGCAATGCTCAGAGCAAAGAATTATGCTATTTCTCAATATCAAGGTGCTGTCGATTATATGACAAGTCTGGGGTTTGATAAACCTATTCATATTGGTGAAACAGGATGGGCAACTATTGCCAGTTCCTCTTATGGAGTCACGGGCTCCAGGGCTGCAGATGAATACAAGGAGAAATTATTTTATGAGTACATGAGAGATTGGACAAACACTGCGGGCATGTCTTGTTTCTATTTTGAGGCCTTTGATGAACAATGGAAAGATCAGGGAAATGCTTTAGGATCAGAAAATCATTTTGGGTTGATCAACCTAAAAGGAGAGGCAAAATTCCCATTATGGGAGATGGTAGACGAGGGCGTGTTTGATGGATTGACGCGAAACGGT
>CAYMFU010000010.1:0-8499 GCA_964389805.1 uncultured Roseivirgaceae bacterium
TGGATCGAAGAAAAAAGGATGACGAATGGACCAGAAGGAAATATCCGGATGATCACGGCCTTTTCATCAAGTCGGCAGTAGACCAGGTAAAGATGATACGGAATCATCCATCTCTGGCAATATGGTGTGGCGGTAATGAGATCGGTCCCCCGGAAGATATTGTAAGCATATTGAATGATACGCTTGATTCAAAATTAGATGGCACTCGTATGTTCCTGGAAAGTTCGACTTCCGGCGAGTTGTACTTCAACTCAGAGGGCGGAACAGGAGATGGCCCATATGGAATTCAAGATCCTTTATCCTTCTGGTCAGAGAGATCTTTTCCTTTCAATCCAGAACTAGGCTCTGTGGGCACCGGTGATTACACATCTTTAAAAAGATTTTTACCGGATTCAAGTATGATCGTTCCAGGGCAATATCAAGGATCCGGAGCGGCCAATTCTGGCCGTTGGGCTAAAATTGAACCGGCCTGGAGATACCATAAGTATATTGGATATGGTGATTTTATAGAAAAATATGGAGTGGCTGATGATGTTCAGTCATTCTCAGAAATCGTTCAGCTAATCAATTACAATCAATACCGGTCCATGGTAGAAGGATTCAGTGCTCATATGTGGGAGTGGTATACCGGGTTTATAATCTGGAAGACTCAAAATCCCTGGACTGCTCTGAGGGGACAAATGTATGACTTCTATCTTGATCCGAATGCGGGCCTTTATGGATTGAATAACGGAAGTGAACCTTTGCATATCATGTTCAATCCTGTTAACCAGATGATCATGGTGGCCAACAATACCTTTGAATTTTACAGGGATGTAATGGTTTCAGCCTATACTTATGATCATACGGGAAAGAAGAGCCCCCTTTATCAACAACTGGCTGACATAGATCCCGCCTCTCTTAAAAATTGTGCAACTATAGGAAGAGGTGTTTCTTCCCGGAGTAAAAATAAAGGCGTATTTCTGGTATTGAAATTATTACGGTCCCCGGAAGAAGTGTTAACGGAAAATATATATTGGTTGTCCGATTCAACAGGAAATTATTCATTTTTAAGAGATATTCCAAAAGCAGAAGTCGAGGCAAGTGCATATAAGTTGGAAGAATGCAGAATTTCATTAACCTTAAAGAATCCGGAGAATAACCCGCTTGCTTTCTTTATAAGGGTGTCGCTTGTAGACGAAAGTTCAGGAGAACGAATATTACCTGTGTTTTACACAGACAACTATATCAGCATAGAACCCGGTTATCAAAAATCAATCATTTTGGAATATCCTGAAAACACCGACCTAAGGAACTGCACTATACATTTGAAAGGATGGAATGTGGACAGCCAGGAAGTTGAATTGGATTAATTAGATGAAATCTTATGTCTTAAGATAAAACAGCTATTTAAGGAACAATTATAGATTTCTATAGAGTTATTTATATTTCTGTATAACTCATTTAGTAATCACTTATAAAAAACTGAATCAGGTTCCAACGATTTTTCAAATTCTAATTGTTTAAAAGACGATCTGCGGCTAATACACAAAATATATATGATCCGGCACCGGGCATTACATACTCAGATTGCTGCCAGAGGTACGGGGTATCTTCCTTTAGTTCCGGAAAATCTGGACGTATAAATGAGGTACCTGATACCATCCCTCCTGTAATGTAATTCCTCCAGTCCCTGTAAACACCAAAGGCCACAGTAACTGAATGCGCTCCAACACCGGATACTAATGAAATATTTGATCCTGGATGACAACCAAGTACATAGTTAACTACCCTGTATACCAGTTCCGGATCGAACATGTCAGGATATTTTTCAACAAGATAATAATGCTCCAGGGCAAATTGCTGGATTTTCCATCCTACACCCCAAATTGCAGGATCCCAGGGCACTCCAAAAGGATTGGTATTTAAGGTAGAATCTAATTCGATCTGGTAGTTTTTAAGTGCTTCATTAAAACCTGATATAAATTCTTCATCATTGATCTTATCTATAACACGGGCAACTCCCCAGGCAGCCCGGCTCATGTTTTTCTTTATTAGCGGAAGGATACCAATGAGTCGATTTAGATATTTTTGTTCATTAGTGGTATACAATAATTCCACAGTAGCAAGTATTTCCTCCAACTCAGTATTCCTGGGTACATAAGCATTGGGTTGTATAACAGGATCTGATGCCTGTTCGTAATCCCATGTTTTAATCGCTGTTTCCAAACATTCTTTGGCAAGTTCATCATCATATCCACGTAATACCCGGCTTGAGGAAGCAAGGGCTGCAGCTACCTTATATTCCAGTCCAGTATCCCGGTTCGTAAATACCCAGCGATCATCTGGTTTTCCCGAATTTCTTAATGTCTTTTGATCCTCATTTAGCCTGGAATCATAAAAAAATTGATCCGTTTGCGAGGCCCAATCCCCTGTTTTGTTCCGGCCTTCACGGTTCGCAATAATTCCGGCAAAGCTGTGACCTGCTACCCTGTATCCGGATAATAGATTGATCGCTCCGTGCTTAACCTGTTGTATCATATCTGGAATGCCATCCGGCCTGCGCATATACACTGATTTATTTTCATAGTTTACTGAAGTCTGATCAGGAAATATACTTGTAATTTCATTTGACAATGACAAGTAATGTGTAGTGGCTGCCTGGGAACCTGCAGCTAAATCATCATCTCCGGCATCATGCCATCCACCCTCGTTCAACAATGGAACGGTCGTTAAAGACGAATAATCTGTTTCCGCCTTTTTATACTGCCGGTAACCATCGACATGCTCAATATCCAGGGGTGCTTGTAAGGCGTCATCGAGATGACATGCTCCATGCCAGATAGCTGCTCTATCCCTTACTTCAAGATGACACATCTGAATTGGGAAATACGCTTCCAATGTAGGTTGCCACACATCCCTTTTATAAACATCTTTATCGATTGCAAAAGGATTTGAAGATTGACTACCATATTGAACCATGTAGATTCCCGGTTCCTTGACAGAAGAGAAATCAAAAACTGCATACTCATAACATAAGAAATGTCCCCATTTTTCTGGTATACCAGATTCTACAGGCATCATACCATTTTCGGGATCAACTTTAAAAAGACGTGCTTCTTTAATTTTACTGGTTGAAGGATCTAATTCTATAATGGCTTTTTTGCTTTGGTTAGGATGATATCCCACTTGGGATAAGGCGATCATAGGATCTCTTTCCCAACCAGGTATTAAATTAGGTTTGATCAACCATTCTACAGCATTTGAAGTTATTCCGGCAGGGATATTTGATTTGACTAAAAGCCAGCCTCTTCCTGAAAAATTACGTTCATCGACCAGGACCAGTTCTTCATTCATAGATTCGATAATGACTTTTCGAACCGGATCCTCACCAGCCAGCGTCAATTTTTTTCCTCGTCCCAAAGGTGCCGGACTTATACTTCCATTGTTGTCTGTAATCATAGGACCATTGGCCTGAAGGGGGATAATGCTATGATCTTCACCAATTTGATATGATTTCCCATAATACGACGGGGGATAAAACTCAAGTGTGAAATTCAATCTGTCTTCCCAATCGGAAGGAATGGGTTTATCAAGGTCGACAACCAGCTTAATATTGTTTCCTTCAGCCTGAATCCGTATTGAGTATTCAAAATCAAACTCTTCATAAGTAACAACAGAAACAATTTCAGAAGCAGTCTGATCTATTTTTCTTTCCGCTTTTTGAGGTTGTGGTAATCGTTGACCATTTTCTGATACAAGTCTGATGAAACCATTGGTGGCCACACGCTCTCCATGATGTATGAATTCTATGCCCCCTTGTTTCCCAACCGGATAAAAATTGTGGAATGATAAAATCGAAAGTCCGGTTGTTTCCAGGTATTCGTGTTCATTAATGATCCAATTCTTTTGTGCCCCTTTCCGGGAACAACTATTTACAACTAATAAACCAAGAAAAAGAACCAGGATAATAAAATTTTTCATGATTGCACATTTTATATGAAGGGAAAACAATAAAATAATTTAAAAAATTGAATAAACAAAACATGATCTATATGGGATTCCGGTTGTTCTCGAAACTCAATATAATTTAATGATTTATTAAATCATTTTGATAATTCTTTGCTTAACAAGTCTTCAAGGCGGAAAGATTTGTTAACAATCCGATTCTCCCTTCTTAATGTCAAAGTAACCTTTTTGCCGACTTTATAATTGAAGATCTTATAGATATCGCCTAAAGTTAATTTTTCTTTTTCAAGTCCATTAATAGATATTATGATATCATTTACCTGAACGTCGGCCATTTCTGCCGGGCTATCCTTCATAATTTCCGTAATCCTGTAAAAATCCAGATCTTCTCCATCAGCAATAACAGTAATTCCACTCATATTATACCCGAATTTCTTTCTGTAGCTGGATGGATCTTTCTTTAGATAGATCTTTTTATTAAAATAATCAAAAATCACCTTAAATCGTGATAACAACTCCCCGCCAATGGTCCCATTCCTGTATATAAGCCCTATGCTATCAGGATATGATTCAGGATCCGGAAAGGAGGTCACGACATTTTCAAAATCAAATTTATTAATTTCTATGCTTTGCACGCTACTTATCTTCCCTGAAATGGGTCCGCCTAATCCAACACCTATCCGTGCCTCAAAATTACGCTCTGGTATGGTTATATGTTCATGCGAATCCTGGTTAAGCATTATAGCATGGCTGGCACCAGAATCTACCATCAACTTTGCATATACCATGGATGTATCGGTAATCTGGACCTTTGCAAAAATATATGGTTTTGTGTCTTCAATGGAAAGGGGTATCTCTGCATAATTTCTTGGCGGTTTAAAATACTTTGGCTCGTGTAAGGTCATGAGTCTACGGCTATAGTCAAATCCAACTATAAACCTATTAAAGATATCATAGCCAAGCATCCCATGAACTTCAGTTCCTAAATGATTCCGTAAATTCAGGTAATCTTTTTCCAGCACCAGAATTGATTGATCACTTCCGATAGCACCTTCTATTACGATATCCACATTATTGATCACATATGCTTCAAGTATAATATAATCACCGGGACCATTTACAGTAATCTTGCGGCTATAGGGTAATCTTAGAATATCGGTGATCAATTTCTCTGTAATTATCGTTGATCTCACACCCGTATCCACTACAAAGCTTAGTGGCACTACCCCATTGAGTTTGATGGGAATAACCACCAGGTTATTATATATTTCAAAAGGTATATGGACCTTCTTCTTACTATACATTAACTTATAACCAAAAAACTGGGCAGAAGTAATAGAGGGCAAAAGAATTCCAGATATAAATAAGACTAAAAAAACAATTTTATAAATCTTCCTGGAATACATTATTCTCTAAAAATTAATTATCAATATTCTATTATACGAAAAAATACCTTCGGGTTGTGAATAATATTATTACTTGTCCGAGAAGGATTTTTATGATTTTAAAATGAACCTGTAAAATAACTGATAAAAATACACCGAAAATTAGAAATTAATCTGGAAGATTTCATCCAATAAACACATAATATGATATAAATCATGTGTTTATTGTGGTTTTTTCATTTAAATTGCAGGTCTGTCTTTTTTAAAATGAAAGTTTCAACGACCAAACCGTTCCAGATTGTTTATTCCATATACCAGCATGAATTTCTGGGATATCTAATCGAATCGTTTGTTATTCAAAAAGACAAGAATGGAAAATTAACCCTGCAAAATCAAAATATATCATCAGCAAATGCACATGAATTTCAATCTGGATTAGATGAAAATGATTTTAAGATCATATCAGTAATCGATAAAATTCAACAGGCCACTATAATTCGTAAGTTTAATAATACCCGGTTGAAGCCCTCCGATTTTTTTTATAAGATTTATAAATCAGAGAATCCAGACACAGAACTTCAAGGACAGATCAGTGCATATATCGAAGAGAAAAAGGCAAAGATCTTCTCGTATATGCAGGGCAAAATGCTATTTGAAATGGGATCGGATGGCGAACCGGCTTGGAAGCAAATAGAAGTATTGAGTGATAGGGCAACTGTACTCTTTCATTTTATTCGAAATGAGGATAATACACATTATTTTCCAACCATAAAACATCTTGGAGCAAAGGTCGATTATCAATATTGCGGTGCTTATTTACCATCCAAATCACCAGCCTGGTTGATCATAGATGATAAACTTTATGGATTTGAAAGTGAAATTGATGGAAATAAACTTCAGCCTTTTATCAATAAAAAATTCATCGCTATTCCCAGAAAGATCGAGGAAACCTATTATGAGAAATTCGTAGCTCCCCTAGTTGCTTCTTTTAATGTTTGGGCAAGGGGTTTTGAAATTGAGACTGATAGATATCCACTCGAACCGATCTTTAACTTTTATGAATTCGAGGACGAAGCTGAACAGGATAAAAAGTATCAGACATATGAAAATGGATTCGAAGAAAATAATGAAGAAATTTTGTTTGAATTGAATTTTCAGTATGGGCCTCATCAGTTTAATTCAAGCGATATTCAACCGGTAAGTGTTATCATTGACAAGAAAAAAGAGGAATATACATTTCACAGGATTCCCCGAAAAACGCAACAGGAGAAAAAATTCCTTTCTTATCTGAAAAACCTGGGCATAAGCCTGGAAAAAGGAAAGGCCATCTTTCCTAAACTGAAAGCTTTCAGCTGGATAAACCAGAATAAAAAATCACTTGAGGAGATAGGCTTTATCATTCATCAGAAGAAGAGTCGAGAAAAAAAGTACTTTTTAGGGAAATCTTCTATTTCGATTGAGATCAAGGAGAACATTGACTGGTTTGATATTTACGCCATTGTACGTTTTGGGGATTATGAGATCCCTTTTAACGAACTGCGGAGAATCATGCTGTTAAAAGGGAACGAAATTACCTTACCTAATGGGGAAATAGCAGTAATTCCGGAATCATGGCTTATTGAATATTCTGAATTGTTTGCTTTTATCGAAGATGGACATAAGAGAAACGGATCAAATGTAAATCATAAACTCAAGAAACATCACCTCGCCCTGGTCAAAGACCTTGAGACTGGGGAATTGGCAAAAGTCTCTATGAGCAAAAAACTTGAAAATCTAAGAAATTTCAAGGAAGTGGAACGCATCCCTGTTCCTAATAAATTCAAAGGAAAATTAAGGCCTTATCAGAAGGCTGGTTATGACTGGTTACTTTTTCTTAAAAATTACAGTTTTGGTGGATGTCTTGCAGATGATATGGGTTTAGGTAAAACAGTACAGACCCTGGCTATGTTACAGGAGCTGAAAGAAAAAAAGACTAACCATGCTTCTCTCCTGATCATGCCCACTTCTTTAATCTATAATTGGGAACTTGAATCAAAAAAGTTTACACCACAATTAAAGATTCTTGTTTATACAGGAACCAATCGGATCAAAGATGTGGAACGCTTTCAGGGATATGACCTGGTACTTACTTCTTATGGTATTGTTAGGCTTGATGTGGACCTATTAAAGGCTTTCTATTTTAATTATGTCATATTAGATGAATCCCAGGCAATTAAAAATCCCAATTCAAATATTTCAAAGGCTGTTCGAAAATTAAAATCTAAAAACAGGTTGATTTTAACTGGTACTCCTTTAGAGAATAGCACAATGGACCTCTGGTCACAGATGTCTTTTTTAAATCCTGGTCTTCTTGGAAACCAATCCTTCTTTAAGAATGAGTTTTTAACGCCAATCGAAAGAAAAAAAGATGAGCTTAAAACCAAAAAACTAAATTCCATAATAAAACCTTTCATCCTCAGGCGTCATAAATCACAAGTAGCCAGGGAATTGCCTGAAAAAGTTGAAAACCTGAAATACTGTGCCATGTCTTCCATGCAGGAAGAATGCTATGAAGAAGCCAAATCATATTACAGGAATAAAATTTTGGATGAAATTGAAATGCATGGAGTGAATAAATCTCATTTTTTACTTTTACAGGGATTAACTAAACTTCGACAGATTGCCAATCACCCCATAATGATAGATGAAAAATATCAGGGAGATTCCGGAAAACTGGATGATGTCACTTCAATGATCTCAAATGCCATTAGCGAAAATCATAAAATATTGATATTCAGTCAATTTGTGAAGCACTTGAGCATTTTCCGTCAATATCTTGATACAAACGGGATTGACTACGCCTACCTGGATGGATCCACAAAAGACAGAGAATCACAGGTACGGATGTTCCAGGAAAATGATGAAATTCCCATTTTTTTGATTTCTCTAAAAGCCGGGGGACTGGGATTAAATTTAACCAAAGCTGATTATGTATTTCTGCTGGATCCATGGTGGAATCCTGCTGTAGAACAACAGGCCATCGACCGGGCACACAGGATAGGTCAGGAAAATAAAGTATTCACGTATAAATTTATCAGCAAGAATACTGTTGAAGAAAAGATCATAGCATTGCAAAGGCATAAAATTAAACTGGCTACTGAATTGATAACTACAGAGGAAAGTTTTT
>CAYMFU010000011.1:0-10311 GCA_964389805.1 uncultured Roseivirgaceae bacterium
TACATGATCATATATCTGTGGCTCTCCATTTCTGCTTTCAGGATTGTGACACCAGGGGCAGGTTAAGGGACATCCCTTAAAGAAAAGTGTGGTCCTGATGCCTGGTCCATCGTGAATTGCAAATCTTTTGATATCGAATATGAGTGCTTTCATTTAAGTATTTAAAGTAAATTCTAAGGTGAGTCCAGGGAAGGCAAGCTTAGCAGTAAAAGATCCAGCACTCGTATAATCTTTTACCAAGCATGGTTAATCTAAACCGGTAATATTGAGGAATTGCCATTTACTTAACAATATACATCTCAAATATAGGAAGTTCCAGGCAATTTTAAAAGGTGGGAAAGTGCGATGTAGACAATCTATATCCAAGAATATTCACTTATAAAATACTACTCGTTTGTGTTGAGTCTTCTTTCAGCCTGGCTATTCGACTATTCTCAATTTCCATCAATCTCTTTTTATAACTTTTCAATTGGTCGATATATACATAATTAGCTGATATTGAATCAAATGAAAGGTATTTGTTAGAGTAATCATTCACCCCGTAGGTTGATAAAATAATATGCCTGTCCCATGCTATCTCATATTCAAAGGGCTCATTTTTTGATTTATTGAAATCCTTTAATTTCTTCAATGACTTATCTGTCGCAAAAACTCTTTTTTGTTTAGTATACTTGGTATTTAAAAGTCCTATTCCCAATGAATCCATAAGGTGAGCTTCAATATCCTGATCAAGATGATATCTGATCTTTACCAGGCGCTCATCAAGAAAATATAACATTAAAAGTTTTACATCAGCATTCCCGATATGCAATTGAGGATTCTCATTATAATAAAACTTTAGTCTGTCATCATAGAACTCACCAAAAAAATCAAATTGATCTAATTCGAACTGATCTATTGTATGCCAAAGCCTGTAAGTTTGTTTAGTATCAGGGATTGGGGTTAAAAGATCTTTCTCTGAAAATAGTTCACTTTTTGTGATTGATTTTTTGTTTACAAGATCCCGCCTATTATTGCAAGAAAACAGAATGAATACACTCAAAAAGAAAGGAAATAAATAAGATTTAATGGATCTGAAACCAAATAGCATAAATACAGGATTGCTGCGATTCATCAAATATACCTCATGCAAGCCGTAATTCACACAAATCCAAATTCTTAGATTTAAAAAACCACTATCTGTACATTTTATTACGCCAATAATATGTTATAATGCCTTAATTTAAAATGCTCCTATATATGTATCAGACTAAAAATTAATAGTTTTACCCTGATCGTAATTATTCTTCTGTAAATTGGCATTCGATCATATAATTAAAGAGCAATAAATTGAGTAAAAAATTGAAACCGGAAAGGTATCACCTAAAAAATAAGAAAAAAGCTTATTTAAAAGGGGGGTATTTTATTCTCTTTATAGTTCTCTCCCTTTTTTCCTGCAGTTCAAAAAACAATTTTACTTTAACCATTGCTGCTGCTGCCAATGTGCAGTTTGCCATGGACACACTTGCAGCTCTTTTTGAAGAAGAAACAGGTATCAAGACAAACATAATAACAGGATCTTCCGGTAAGCTTACAGCCCAGATATTACAGGGTGCGCCGTATGATATATTTTTATCTGCTGACATGAAATACCCGGAACAGATATTTAATAGCGGCAAAGCGTTAGATGGACCAAAAGTATACGCTTATGGTTCACTGATACTCTGGACCCTTAAAACTGATATTGAACCAGGGCTGGAAATATTAACTTCTGATGTGATTAAGCGAATTGCAATTGCAAATCCAAGGACAGCGCCCTATGGTGATGTTTCTGTCGAATTCCTTAAAAAGATGAACCTATTTGAAAAAGTAAAGGATAAATTGATATATGGGGAAAGCATTTCACAGGTTAACCAATTTATTACGTCAAGATCAGCGGATATCGGATTTTCCGCTGAATCAGTGGTGCTTTCTTCAAGGTTGACAGACACCGGAAATTGGATCAAACTAGATTCTACTAAATATACCCCATTGCGACAAGGTGCGATAATTATTGATCGAGAAAATGGTAAAATAAATGAAGCGGAAAAATTTATTTCCTTTCTTTTATCCCTTCCAGCAAAGAAAATATTGTCTGAATTTGGTTATAAAACCCATTTGTCCAATGAATAGTCTAAAAGGTAATATTTCAAGCATTAAGTCGCATGAAAATCTATCTATTGTAAAGATAGATGTTGGAGATTACTCCTTCACAACTGTAGTTATTGAAACTGCCGAAACAGCTGATTATCTAAAGATAGATAGTGAAATCAGGGTTCTGTTTAAAGAAACGGAAGTTCTGATATGCCTTAAACCTTGTCCAAAGATAAGTTTGCAAAACCGTATCGATTGTAATGTGAAGGAAATTTTAAAGGGGAAGTTGTTAAGTCAGATCAACATGCAATCAAGCATTGGGATTATAAAATCAATAATTACCACCAATGCAGTAGAACAGTTAAAATTAAAAGAAAATGATCAGGTTATTGCTATGATCAAGACAAACGAGATAATGTTACAGCATGATTGAATGGAGTCCAATTATACTTTCCTTTAAACTCGCTGGCATTACCACCATTCTATTACTGGTAGTGGCCATTCCTCTGAGCTACTGGTTATCATATACCAGGTCCTATTTTAAGCCAGTAATAGAAACCCTGGTGAGTATGCCACTGGTATTGCCCCCTACGGTTATAGGTTTTTATTTATTAATTGCATTAAGCCCTGCCAATGCATTTGGTGAATTTCTGGATGAAACATTCAACCTTAGTCTGGTTTTCTCTTTCGAAGGATTGATCATTGCTTCATTAATTTACAGTCTTCCTTTTATGGTTCACCCAATTCAATCTGGCCTAAACAGCCTTCCTGAAAGTTATTCAGAAGCCTCCTTTGTTATGGGTAAATCAAGAATGACAACACTATTCAAAGTACTGATCCCAAATATCAGGTTTTCAATATTAACAGGTATTGTATTAACATTTGCTCATACGATTGGGGAATTTGGGGTAGTATTAATGATAGGAGGAAATATTCCTGACGAAACCCGGGTTGCTTCCATTGCCATATATGATGAGGTAGAGTCCTTAAACTACACAACTGCGAATATTTATTCGATCATTTTGTTTAGCATCACCTTTATTATATTGCTTACAGTATATGTCACTAATGGAAGGTATATGAAAAGAATTTGGAAATGATAAAACTGAATTTGAAAAAAGCCTTAGATGCCATGGATGGCAAAATGGAATTGAATGTAGCAATGAAAATCAGAAAGAATTCCCTGACTACCATTTTCGGCGAATCCGGAGCCGGTAAAACTTCCATTCTCAGGATGATATCGGGCTTGATGGATCCTGACAATGGGAATATTGAGGTAAATGGGAAAACCTGGTATAATTCTTCAGCAGGAATAAACCTTAAGACTCAAAATCGTAGGATTGGTTATGTCTTTCAGGATTATGCATTGTTCCCAAATATGACTGTAAAAGAGAATCTAACATATGCACTTGAAAAGAGACAAGATCCAGGGATTGTTTCTGAATTACTTGATATTATAGAGTTAGAGAATTTAAAGAATCGAAAATCCGGAACCTTGTCCGGAGGTCAGAAACAACGTGTATCATTAGCCCGGGCATTAGTTGGAAATCCTGATATCCTTTTACTTGACGAACCATTATCCGCATTGGACGAAGAAATAAGGTCTAAGCTTCAGGATTATATTCTCATGGTTCATGAGAAATATAAATTAACTACGATCCTGGTCAGCCACGATCTACCCGAAATATTCAAACTTTCAGACCAGATATTCTTATTGAAGAAGGGAAAAATTGAAAGATCGGGGACGCCATCAGAAGTTTTTTTAAGTAATAATATCAGTGGCAAGTATCGCTTCACAGGCACAATAATCGAAAAAACCAAAAATGATGTGGTGTACGTGGTTGGAGTTCTCGTTGGGAACAATCTAATAAAAGTAATAGCAACCGATGATGAGGGAGAATCCCTGAATATAGGCGATAAAGTAATGGTCGTATCAAAAGCTTTCAATCCTCTAATAATGAAAATTGGAATTTAAATTACTTTACAATCCACTAACTATTGTATATTTATTCATTTGTATAAATATATTAATTTCTAAAATTCTGCTATAACGATGTAAGGTTTTTGATCTGTAAATACTTTTGGATTATAAAAAATTTGTTGATATTCTAATATTCATCAAGTAAATGATAGCGTTATCCTGTCTCAGGTTATAGTTATAATAAATATTAAAATAATTATATAGTATTTTAATAAAATAATACAAGAAATTTTAAAAAGATCATATATGTTTAATAAATTTATTTACTCCCTAATTAGCTTGGTATTTATTTCGCAATTTGCAGAAGGTCAAACCAGGGAATTTATATATGTGGGGACTTTTTCGGGAGACATTGAAAAAGGAATATATGTATATGAGTTTGACAGAAATCAAAGTACCTTATCTCAGATCCAGACATTTGGAGGAATGGAAAGTCCTACTTATATTGAAATTCATCCCAATGGAAAGTTCTTATATTCCGTCAATAGGAATTCCGTCAATGAAGAGAAAGATTGGGGATCTGTCAGTTCCTATTCCATTGATTCTTCCACAGGTTATCTGACCCATATCAATGACCAACCATCTTTTGGTAATGCACCATGTCATATATCCATAGATTCAAAAGGCAGGATCCTTTTTATAGCAAATTACGGATCGGGCAGTATTGCCTCCTATCCAATACAGGAAGATGGCTCCCTAGCTCCTGCGTCCAAGGTGATCCAGCATACGGGTTCCAGCATCGCTGGAGAGAGGCAGCAAGGCCCCCACGCGCATTCAACTGTTGTCAGCCCTAAAGATGATTACTTGTATTCAGCTGATCTCGGCATCGATAAGGTTAAAACATACAGGATCAATTATGAAGATGAGACAATGGAGCCAGCCCCTTCTTCTGACGGAATCGCCAATCCAGGTTCGGGACCCCGTCACATCACCATCTCGGCAAATCAGAAATTCCTATATCTGCTTGAGGAAATGGGACACCAGGTTGCAGTTTTTGGCATAAATCAGGAAAGCGGGGCACTAAACCCCATCCAGGCCATATCAACCCTTCCTCAAGACTACACAGAGACCAATTTCTGTGCGGATATTCATATCGATCCCTCAGGAAAGTATCTTTATGCTTCCAATCGGGGTCATAACAGCCTGGCTATCTATGAAATTGACAAAAAGACCGGCAAGCTATCCCTGCTGGATCTGCAACCTGTACAGGGTAACTGGCCAAGGAATTTCCTGATCGATCCTAAGGGAGATTATCTCTTCGTCGCCAACAGGAGAACAAATAATGTAGTAGTTTTCAAAAGAGATCAATCTACTGGCAAGTTAACAAATACGGGAGTAGAAGTAAATGTACCAGAACCGGTTTGTGTCAAGATCCTTGAAATTAAATGAAGCTAAAATATTTATTGCTTTTCGGCTCTCCAATAATATAGCTGGTGTATTAAAAAAAACATATCCTGAAATGGTATGATACAAAATGTGAAAATATGAGGAAAAATTGTTTTATCATCAAATCCCTAAATCACCAAATCGCCAAATCACAAAATAAAAATGAGCCTCCCACCAGATTCGAACTGGCGACCTGTTCATTACGAATGAACCGCTCTACCAACTGAGCTAAGGAGGCTGGAATGCCCAAAAATAGTAATATTTTTTAATTAGAAGATTTTACAGGCGCCGGAAATTGTAGAAATATATCAGCTACCGCTTTTCTTAAATTCGATTCGACCATTTCGGATTTGTCACTTAGGATACCCGATCCTGTCCCCTGCCACAGCAGTTTATCTGTGTTGGCATCCACTACATCTATAATTATTATGGTCGTTTTCTTAGATATATCATCATACATCCTTGAATCCCGGCTCCAGGAATACGGATAATAACCCCCATAATATGATCTGTTATAATAATCATTATATCCACCATAAGGTTCCTTATCTTCAATTTCATGAGAAGTCCCTCCCTGGATTTTGATGATCAGATCAGCTTCTTGTTTACTGGTAAATCCTCTTTTGATCATCTCTTCCGCCACAGCATCAAACAGCCGTTTTTTATTGGTATCGCTGAAGGCAAAATTAGAGGTCGGCATACTCGCCGGATTAAAAAACTTGAAAGTTTCCAGCCTGCCAAGATTTTTAGTCGTCAAACTCTCTGAGGAAACTTTAAAGGAAGATTTACATGCTGTTAAAGAGATAAATATTAGAGCACCAAAATATAAGATTAACTTTTTCATAATTCAATTTTCATTCTCCCACAATTCGATCTAAATTCTTGCTGCAAATATAATACTTTCCAACTCATTTATTGGTTTGGGTGTCTATTATCAAAACAACTTACCAAAATGCATTTATATAATTGGACCTTATTACTATTCATTATATTTAGCAGCTGCAACGGCGATATAAATGAGTTAGATGATGATGATACTCCTGATTTAAGGGCCTTAAGTTCTGAAGAACAATCTCTTGCAGGATCATCAAATGCCTTTGTTATAAATCTCTTTAAAGAACTTGAAAAAACTGAAGACGGTAACCTGTTTTTTTCACCCTTAAGTATCCAATATGCATTGAGCATGACGTTGAATGGATCAAGGGATGAAACTTTCAATAGCATCAAAGAGGTTCTGGATGTCAATGATCTTAACGAACATGAGATAAATGAGGCTTTTAAGTCATTGACTGAATTCTTGTTGAATGTGGATAAAAAAGTATTACTTACCATTGCCAATTCAATCTGGTACGAGCAAAAACTTACTGCTGCCGAATCGTTTAAAAAAGCAATACAGGTTTATTATGATGCTGAAATTTCCGGTTTGGATTTCAAATCTGCACAATCAGTGGGCACAATTAACAATTGGGTAGAAACTAAAACAAATGGTCTGATTGATAAATTGATCAATGAGATTCCTGATGATGCAGTTATGTACCTTGTAAATGCAATTTACTATAAGGCATTATGGAAATATCCTTTTGATAAGGCAAATACAAATGAGGCTCCTTTTTACCTTGAAAATAATACCGAAATAGAAGCTTTAATGATGCACTCAGAGGAAGTAACAGTTGGTTATTACGTAAATGAAATATCACATGTAATTGATATCCCTTATGGGAATGGTCAGTTTTCTATGATGGTCATCTTACCAGTAGAGGGAAAGAAAACGGATGATGTTTTGGAAACACTGGATAAAGAATCAATAGAAAACTTGAATAATTCAATTCGGCCAACAGAGGCAGAATTGATTATGCCAAAATTTAAAATCGAATATAAGGCCCTGTTGAATGAAACATTGAGTGAAATGGGGATGGAAATTGCCTTTACTGATAGAGCAGATTTTACACGTCTGTTCGAGGAGAAATATGGGTTGATGATCAGTAGGGTAATACATAAAGCGGTGATCGAGGTAAATGAAGAGGGGACAGAAGCGGCGGCGGTAACGGGAGTGGAAGTGTCATTGACGTCATTACCTCTGGAGAAACCAGTGTTAACACTCAACAGGCCTTTTATTTTCTTTATAAAAGAAAAACATACCGGAGCGATATTATTCGCCGGGAAATTATCAAATCCGGAATAAGATACCTGCTTAAATACTCAGTGATCACCCTCACGAGTTTGGGGCACAAATCTCACCTTTTTTTGAGTTTGTGCCTTTTTTTAATCTCTGGTAAAAGGAACGAATCGTACCGGAAAAAGATTAGTTACACTTGTTTTACCTTTTTTCTTAGTAACCAATTGCAGACTTTGAACGCTATATTTTGGCCCTACTGGAATTACGAGCTTTCCACCTTCTTTTAATTGATCAACAAGTGGCATCGGAATTTCATCAGGAGCTGCTGTCACAACAATGGCATCAAATGGCGCTTCCTCAGGCCATCCATGGTATCCATCACCTACCCTGGTGTGAATATTTGTATAGTTCAGTACCTGAAATTTTTTTTCTGCTTGTTCAGCCAAAGCTGGAATTATTTCTATGGTATAGACCTCGTTAACTATTTCGGCAAGCACTGCAGCCTGATATCCAGATCCTGTCCCAATCTCCAATATTTTATCATCTGGTTTCGGATTGATAACTGACGTCATAAATGCAACGATATAAGGTTGAGAAATCGTCTGTCCATTACCTATAGCCAGGGGTCTATCTTCGTATGCATAAGCGCGCATCTCATCCGGAACAAATTCATGTCGTGGGACAGTACGCATTGCCCGTAGTGTTGCGGAATTATACACATTGCGTGCTTCAATCTGGTTCTTGACCATATTTTCACGCAAACCCTTATAGGCATCCTGATAAAACAAAAAAATAAAGGCAAGCGTAATGATAAACACTATCGATCGAGCATTCATATCATAAACAATATATTGAAAGTCAACTATTTAAGTTAATATAAAATATCTTAAATTTCCAGAAAATAGTGATTTTCTTGGCAGGATTTTATTGTACGATCTGAATGGTTGTCTTTTCCTTTTTTATAAGTTGTCCTTCACCATTGAATTTCAATTCATATACGTCTTTTCCTTTCTGGAAGGCAAATTTGAATTCTTTCTTGTCGGTCTTCTCTTCCAATTCCTTATTAATGATTTTCCAATCCTTAAATTCTGTTTTACGGATACCTTCCCTTACCATCTCATTTATAGACTGAGTAAACCGAATATCAACTTTTGATTTTTTCCAATTTCCTTTTGAATTGAATGATACCTTAAAATAACTCCCTCCTAAATGAAATAGTGCTTTATGTCCGTCCAATTCATTTTCCAACTTGTACTTTCCAATATTGGGATACATGATCTGTAAAGATTCCTTTATGTGGTCCTTAACATCAATTCCATTTACATTTTCAGGAGGAAATTCAGCAACTTCAACATTGGAATAGGGATTGAAACTCCCACAAGCTATCATAGTAAAGCTCAGAATGAATCCGGTAATGTATATCTTATAGCGGTTAAGCATCTTGATCTGAAATTTATAAAAAAAGGCTTTATATATGAATTTCAAACGAAATTTATTTTGCATTTGTTTTATTATCAAACGTTATCAACGAATAATTAGTACTATAGCAGAAATTGCTGTTGTTAGCAGTAAGAATATTCTATATGCTTTTTCGGGAATAATCTTTACTATGTAAATGCCGGAAAATGCTCCAATGGCAATAAAAGGCAGCAACACCAAATCAAACACAAATGTATCCACATATATCGTTTCCCAAACCAATATATGAAAAGGAATTTTAAACAAGTTAATGATCAGGAAAAACCAGGCGCCAGTTCCGATATACTCGTTTTTCGGAAGCCGCATTGATAGCAGATACAATGCCATAATTGCCCCAGCTGCATTTCCAACCATAGTGGCAAATCCTCCCGCAAGTCCCATAACTGCCGGAAATAATATTCCTCCAGGTATTCTGATATCTTTTTTGACATCTCTCCAAATCAAAATAACTACACTAAGCATTACAATAATCCCCATGATATCTTTAAACATGGAATCATTAATAATATCTCCTACATAGATCCCAATAAAAACACCAAGAATAGTCCAGGGCAATAATTTTAGCACGTAAGACCAGTTGGCATGACGGTGATAGTAGCTTACTGCAAAAACATCTGCCATGCTAAGTAGCGGCAGGACGATCCCGGTCGATAATTTACCACCAAAAATAGCAGCCATGATTGGGATCACAGCCATTCCTGCCCCGGAAATCCCTGTTTTTGACATTCCTATCAATAAGGCTGAAATGATTACCATGGTCCACTGAAAGGAATTTAATTCAAAAGAGATGAAATCAAGCATGATTCATAAAAATAGAGAGTATTTTTAAATTCAACATTAAAAACCTGCGAAGAATACCCCACAGGTTTTTAATAATTTTTTGTAAGCCGTCACCCCATTTTAAAATGGGCTAAATATTTTTTCCCCTTTATTCTTTCAGGAAATCATCTTTAGGTAAATATGATATTGGTTGTAGGTCATTCTTCAACAACCTGTCATTTATTTTCTGAAGATTAACGGTTACCAGGATCTGGAATTTCTCACGTACGATTTTTAGTTTATCTGCTAATATTTCTGCTCTCCCAATTTGTGAATCAGATGGTTTTCCCGGATAAGAGCTCACGTATCTATACAATTGTGAAATTAACTCACCGATCTGTTCATCTTCATCAACATAGAAGTCACCACCCAGAGATACCAGGGATCCAGCTAAATTCTCAGTTATTTCAGCAAAAGC
>CAYMFU010000012.1:0-12260 GCA_964389805.1 uncultured Roseivirgaceae bacterium
TTGCAATAAGAAAAAAAATGGAGATATTTTCTGGGAATTTGCTATAATCACACCTATAAAGAATTTTGAAGGTGAAATTTTAAACTACCTCGCTATAAAAGAAAATATTACAGATCATAAGATTACGGAGGAAACACTTAAAACAAACCAGGAGAAGCTGAATCTTACTTTGGAAGCTGCTCAAGTCGGCACCTGGGTAATAAATATTCCTGAAAACATAATATACTGGGATGAGCAGGTGACCATATTATGTGGTTATACTGTAGCAGAACTTTCAAATGGGGAGCTAAAGAATATTCGGAAATTTATCCACCCAGAGGATATTGAGAGAGTAAAACGGTCCTTTAAGCACAGTATGGAGAACTTTGATATCCTGGACATAGAATTTAGAGTGGTTACAAAGCTTGGACTTGTTAAACACGCTTTCGCTAAAGGCCAGGTCATACGGGATGAAGATGGTGAACCTATAAGAATGGATGGTATCTCAATGGATATAACAAGCCAGAAAACAATTGAAGATAATTTAAAAATGCGGAATGAAGAACTTAATCAATTTGTATATAAAGTTTCTCATGATCTTCGAGCCCCACTGGCATCCATTCGTGGTATTATCGAGCTTGAAAAGCTTCAGAATAAAGATAAAACTCAGTTTAAATATTTACACTTAATTGAAGACAGGGTATCCAACCTTGACCAATTCATGAGAAATATATTGAGTCATTCCAGGAACCTGAATATGAGTGTAAAGTATAAAAAGATCGACTTCAAGCAAATCACCGACGATTGTTTCAAAGAATTAGAATTCCTGAGAAATGCGTTGAATATTAAAAGAATTGTAAAAATCTCCCGGTCCACCTTTTATAGTGATGAATCAAGATTATTTGAGATCTTTAGAAATTTGATATCGAATTCTATAAAATATCTTGATTACGATAAAACAGAGCCTTACATAAGAATAACTGTTAAAAATTATAATTCAAAAGCGGTTATTACATTCGAAGATAACGGAGTGGGTATTGATCCAGATCTTCAGGAATATATTTTTGATATGTTTTATCGGGCTAATGAAAAGTCGGATGGATCAGGAATTGGCTTGTATATCGTTAAACAGGCTGTGGAGAAACTAAACGGTTCAATTAGCGTTAAAAGTAAAAAAGGAGAAGGAACCAGATTCCAGGTCACAATTCCAAATGCTGATTCTGATAACCTGAACTAATTCCCTGAAATTCGATTTAATTAATACATCTTAACCAATGCCGAAATCCCTTATTTTAATCCCTGACATTAGTGGATTCTCTGAATTCGTTAATAATACAGAAATTACACATAGCCAGCATATTATATCTGAGTTACTTGAATTGCTTATTAAATCTGATGATCTAGGTTTACATGTAGCAGAGATCGAGGGCGATGCAATATTGTTTATTAAAGAAGAATCAGTTCCATCCCTTAAAGATCTCATATATCAATCCAAAAAAATGTTTCTGCAGTTTCATTCACATTTGCGACAATATGATACTCAGAGAATATGTAATTGTGGAGCTTGTTCAGCAGCATCTGGTTTGTCTTTAAAGATTATAGCCCATATAAGTGATTTAAGCTTTACTGTAATAAACAATACGCGGAAACCATTCGGGCCGGGCCTGATTAAGGCACATCGTTTGTTAAAAAACTCTATAAGGGAACATGAATATTTTCTATTGTCAGAAGCCTTTTCCGGAGAAATTGATTCTTTAGATTCTGGATCTGGATCCTGGGTAAAATTCAGTAAAGGATCTTCAGTTTATAAAGACTTAGGCAAAATCCAGTACCATTTCATCTTATTAAAAGGACTTAAGAATAATGTTGACGAAGTAGAACCAATCCAATTGGTATCATATGATTCTAATCCAGTGACATTTGAAGATGTTATAGAGCAATCCGCCGAACTGGTATTTGAGGTGATATCAAATCTGGATTTCCGGATGCAGTGGAATAAGCGCATAAACAAACTAGAATATGACAAAAATAAAATTAACCGCGTAGGAATGAAGCATGTATGTGTGTTTTCTGGATCCCAGGTTGAGATTGAAACTGTTAAAAAGGATTCCGGGCATGGTAATTTAATTTATGGTGAAAGGATCCATGATGCCCCTATAGTTCAAGACATAACATTTTATTATATACTGGAAAAGCAGAACGATTCAACCAAAGTAAAAATCGAGATCTACTTTAATCCTACTTTCTTTATCGGCAAGATGCTAATGCCTCTTGTGAAAATGCATACAAAAAAAGTTGCAGGGAATAATTTTCGGGTGCTTAAAAAATTCTGCGAAAATGAAAGCGAAATAATGAATATGCTTAATAATGGACCGGGATCCTGACCTGTGTCTGATCCCATTCAAGTAATAATTCCATGCTATTCTCGCCTGTTTTTGATCCCGAAATGGTAAATTGATCAATGATCTGGGTTACATGTTGAGAGGCCGATTCCAAAACCAGTACATCCTGATTATAATCTGGTTCATTATAACCCCATTTACCTAATTCACTGTTAAAAGAAATGGTCCAATTATCTTTGCCGGGAACGGTATAAAACCTATATCTGCCTGCAGTTAAATGTTGCCCGCTTATACTAACATCTTTATTAAATTCTACCTCAGTAGCTTCATTTGCTCCAGTTCTCCAATATTCACCATATGGCTGGAGGGCACCTTCAGATTCCTCCCCAAAGATCAAACGGCCTTTTTTGTAGGGCCTGCAATAATCAACACTTAGCCGAAAATCCCCATCGGTAAATTCTAATTTTTCGGCGGGACTGTGTGACCTGGTAGTAAGCATGACATAGGCAATAAAACCAGCACCTATCAATACAATCCCAAGTAATGACAGGAGTAGTATCTTCTTTAATTTCATAGTTTTTATTTTAAGGCAAATTGAAAATTATCCATTTTTTTTTCTAATAACAAACCAATGGGAAATTATATCAATTCTCTAATATGATGAAAATTTTCCTTTAACAAAATTAATATAACGTTTACCGGTTAATTCTGCTGGTTCACCGATTATTGGTAGAATGAAGTTTTTTTCTATCGTATATTTGATCATAACTTAAAATTATTATACGATGTCACACGAAACAAATAAACGCGTAGTCCTTGCCGGATTTTTAATTGTCATTGGTTTTTTCTGGATCTTCAAAAATTTCGGATTAATCCCGGATTTTATTCCGCATTATCTTTATTCCTGGGAAATAGTTTTTGTATTCATTGGTTTGTTTATTCTTTTAACTAAGAGAGCCATAGTTCCGGGATTAATATTTATTGGCGTAGGAGTGTTTTTAATTCTTCCCGATATACCAAGTTTCCATTTTGTACAGATATGGATGCTTTGGCCAATATTGTTGATAGCAATTGGTATGTCTCTTTTACTACAAAACAGGACCCATCATGAAGATGGAAGGCCACGGCATAAAGACGACTCAAGAGATGATTATGTGGATGAAGTTTCTATATTCAGCGGTGGGGAAAAGATTATTACCTCACAGAATTTTAAAGGGGGAAAAATAACCTCAATATTTGGGGGATCTGAGATCAATTTATTGAATGCGAATCTGGCAAAAGGACCTGCATATATTGATATAACAGCCCTTTTTGGTGGAGCTACTTTAATTGTCCCTGAAAACTGGAATGTGAAGACGGATCTTGTTACGATTTTCGGTGGATTCTCAGATAAGCGAACTATCAATACTGAAAATAAGGAAGCCGAAGAATCTGTATTATATATTAAGGGTGTTGTGATGTTTGGTGGGGGAGAACTAAAGAGTTATAAGAGATAGGATAATTTACATGAATCATTTATGATAAATCCGGTAATTGGAAACAAACGGTATCTTCTATTATATTTTATAATATGGGCCATTATAATATTGGTCCATTCACTTTTACTATTTTATTATTATGACCTCACGGTATATGTAGCCATTTTAGATGGGGTGGTATATAATGGGATCTATTTATTGCTTGGTATAGGGATATGGTTTATAGTAAATTATAATCCTTTTGAACTAAAAAATCTGGTAAACCTGATTGTAGCTCATTTCCTGTCAGCATTATTTATTATTGGCATTTGGATGTCGATTGCTGGATTAATAACTGGAATTATACATGATGAATTAAAACTCTCAGAACCTTTTCCAGGACTATTGCCAATTAGGATCATCCTAGGGATCATGTACTATATTTTGATTGCGATGATATATTATTTAATGATATATTATCAGAATTTTAAGGAAAGAGTGGAATATGAGGCAAATATTGAAGCTAAGTATAGAGAAGCCGAGCTGAACACGCTTAAGGCCCAGATAAATCCTCATTTTATATTTAACAGCCTGAACTCTATAAGTTCTCTAACGATATCAAATCCCGATATTGCTCAGGAGATGATAGTTAAACTATCTGAATTTTTCAGAATGACCTTAAAAAAAGACAATTCTCAGTTTGCATTGTTAAGCGAAGAGATTAGATTTTCCAGACTGTACTTTGAGATTGAGAAAATAAGGTTTCAGGAAAAACTAAAGTATGTGATTGAATGTGATGATCAATATGGATCTATAAAAACTCCACATTTAATACTGCAGCCCTTATTGGAAAATGCAATAAAATATGGAGTACAGGAAAGCATTTCTCAAGTTGAAGTAAAACTTAAATGCACTATAGAAAATCAATATCTGATTCTTGTCCTGGCCAATGAATTTGATCCTGATTCCAGATTCGAAGGTCAGGGTATTGGACATAATAACATAAGAGAGAGATTAAGACTTATCTATAATCGAAACGATCTTCTCGATATTCAAATTATCGATAATCAATATAACGCAATTCTAAAAATTCCTTTATCTTAATGCGGATAAATTAGTATTACTAGGTTATACATGATCTTGTAATCTATAAATTCCAATATTAACTTTAACAGGAAGTAATTGCTGATAAATAAGAATCTTAAGAACTTGAATAACGCTGATGAGAAAGTTTACCGTGATCATTGTTGATGATGAAGGCCCTGCAAGGGAGTTAATCAGAAATTTTTTAAAATCATATGATGAATTTGAAATAATTGATGAGGCAGATAATGGGTTTGATGGCTGTCTGAAAATCAATCAAAGCAAACCAGATCTTGTATTTCTTGATGTTCAAATGCCCAAACTTACCGGTGTTGAAGTACTTGATTTACTTGAAAAACCTCTGCCTTTCATTATTTTCTCAACCGCCTATGATCAATATGCAGTTAAGGCTTTCGAAAAAAACGCTTTGGATTATCTGCTGAAACCTTATAACAGGGATCGGTTTAGCATGGCACTAAAGAAGTTTATTGGGAAATCTAATGAGAAAGGGGAATTAATCTCTCATTCTGATCAGTTGCTAGAGGGAATTAAGACAAATGACGATACTATTAATAGAATCCCAGTACGAAGTGGATCGAAGATTCATGTATTGAAATTAGATGAAGTCAGTTTTATTGAAGCTCAGGATGATTATATTAAAATTAATTCTACAAAGGGGGCTTTCTTAAAGCAACAGACTATGAAATACATGGAACAAAGCTTGCCTGATGATGTCTTTGTAAGGATTCACAGATCATATATCTTGAATATAAATTTTCTGAATCAATTGGAGATTTATGACCGTCATGGATATACTGCTGTAACATCCGATAACCATAAATTGCCTGTTAGCAGACAAGGGGCAAATAAATTGAAAAAAGCGATCCATATGGAATAATATGCGATATAAGGGATGATATATGTATTCAACAATTAGCGGATGACTTTTTTTTGGAATATGATAATGAAGATAATCGGATGGAAGATAGAAGGTGGTTTGCCTGAAAATGAAAAGAAAATTGTGATCATAGTTGTGCCACATACCAGCAACTGGGATTTTTTATTAGGTATGGTAATCCGGGGTGCCATGGGATTTAAAGCAAACTTTCTTGGCAAAGATTCATTATTCAAAGGACCATTTGGGTTCTTTTTCAGAAGTTTAGGGGGTATTCCTGTAGACCGCAACGCAAGACAGAACATGGTGGAGCAAGTTGTTGAAGAAGCAAAAAAAAGAAAATCATTCATTCTGGCGATCGCCCCGGAAGGAACGAGAGGGAAAGTCAAAAAATGGAGAACAGGTTTTTATTATATTGCATTAAACGCAGGGATACCAATAATTATGTGTAAGTTGGACTATGGATTTAGGGTAGCCAGATTCCTGGAACCTTTCTATCCTACTGGAAATGAAGAGAAAGATTTAGAATTTATTAAAGGCCAGTTTATAAACATTAAGGGATTAGCAGATATATAGTTGTGGCAAGTCATTCAGATCACAAATAGTTTCGTCCTTCATATATAGTATTCTTCATCGTCTGATTTTATTGTATTCAACTTGATATGTTATTAATATAAATCACAAAATAATGAATAAATTGTAGGACAATATTTGTGGCAATCTTGAATTTATCTTTATTTTTAAGAACCATATTTGATAAAATATTAAATACCAAATGATACTCAACCCAAAAAGTTTCCTGAATGCTGTCATATTTGTTGTCTTCTCTAGTATTAGTGTGCTGGGGCAAGAGGTTACATCCATCAATGAATTACTGGCGGATACAGCTTTTCAAGAAAAATTACCTATCCCCATGGCTGCGATATCTGTAAATTCCGAGCAGACACAATCAGTTATAGAAGGGGTTGAAGAAACACTTGGATTAACTCCTGAGCAATTGGATATGATTGATTCTATCCTAAATAACCTTAATATTGAACTCACTAAATACCAGGATAAGATTAATGATGAATTTCTGAGTTCATCAAGTACTATTATACTTAATAATTCCATTTCGGAGATTAGGCAGGTTGACGACAGGGTAAATGGATACAGAGAAATTGTACAATCTGAAATTCAAGAAAAGGAAATTGAGAATGAAAAGATTGATAACCTGATCATAATATGGAATGAAACATATGGTGCAGATAGAACAACAAAATTATCGGATGCGATTATGAAAAACCTGAAAGATCTGATATCAGATTTAAATTCTGTGGATAGCCGGGTTGATAAATATCTTAACAATTTGCTTGAATTGGAATTGAAACTAAACAATTATCATTCAGGTTTTGAGGATTTAATTAAAAAAATTAATGTGGCTAATGAAGAGGTTAGTAAAAACTTGTGGATTCCCGACAGTGATCCGATATGGGAGATTTATACTTCAAAAAAGGATAGTATAGGGGTGGAAGCCAAACTGCGACAGTCATTAGAAAAGCAGAAAAATGAGGCTATTGAGTACTATTCAATTTATAAAACAAATATTCATTTTGCCCTATTTATTATAATTCTGGTTCAGATCGTGTTCTTTTTTTTAAGATATAAAGTACTAAATGAGGAGATTGAGGATCCCAAACAAGATGATAATCCGGTTTTAAGACTTTTTAAAAAACCATTTTTCCCTGCTTTATTAGTAGGATTTTATCTGGTATTTCTGATTCTTCCCGAAAAACCCGAAATAGTTGATGAAATCATATACTTTGCCTCGTTAATTCCGTTCTCTATCGTTTTAATAAACATACTTTTAGGGAAAAACAGATACCTTATCTATTATCTCACGTTTATCCTGACACTTTCTATCTTCTCACGATTGGGCTTCAATATTGAGATCTATAGCCGTACTTTCATGCTGGTAATTACAATATTAGCGATTGTACTATTGATATTGATTCTTAGAAAGGAATGGACGGGATTTAAAGACCAGCCTGCTTTTAAAGCTGGATTTAGAATACTGGCTAAAGTTTCATTATTTCTACTATCCATCTGTCTGATCGGGAATATAGCCGGGAATTATACGCTTACCTCAATTCTTTTATATGGTGTTGTGGCAACTGTATTTTTGGGGATTGCTATGTATTTATTTTATCTGATCATAATGGGTTTGGTGATAGCTGTATTGAATAGTCAATGGGGACAGAGTATTAGGATAATTAAGCGATATCAGAAAGACATAATTCAAAAAATCAGAAGAATTTCAATATTTATATTGGGTATTTCTTTTGTCATTGGCTCACTACAGGGATTTTATATTTTCGATCAATTGTATGAAGCAATAGAAAATTTCCTAATAACACCCTATATATTAGGGAGCTTTTCATTTACCGTTAATGATATCCTTCTTTTTATTTTGATTTTGTTAATCACTAATTGGATTGCCCGGCTTGCTCAGTTCATACTTCAGGAACAAGTATTATTTAAATCAAGAAAGCAGAAAGATCTATCAGCTTCAATCTCCTCACTGGTTAAGTTCGGGATTGTAACCATTGGTTTTTTTATAGCCGCCCTGGCATCAGGATTCCCTCTGGATAAGATTACTTTACTTATTAGTGCATTTGGTGTGGGTATTGGATTTGGACTACAAAATATATTTAATAATCTCGTGTCCGGTATCATTCTGGTATTTGAGAGACCCCTCCAAGTTGGAGATACGGTCGAAGTTGGGCAATTGTTAGGGGTGGTTAAAACCATAGGCATCAGGGCAAGTACCTTAAGAACTTTTGATGGTTCTGAGGTTATCGTACCCAACGGTAATTTGGTTTCAAATGAATTAATAAACTGGACTTTATCAGATTCCCAGAGAAGATTGATTATTAAAGTAGGCGTTGCTTATGGGACCGATCCAAATGAAGTCATTAAAATATTGATGGGTGTTGCAAAAAAGAATAAGGAAATATTAGAGGATCCGGCTCCGTATGTACTGTTTAGGGAATTTGGAGATTCTGCACTTGGCTTTGAGCTTAGGTGCTATACAGATAGTGACAACTGGCTATTTATTTTAAGTGATCTTCATGTAAAGGTTAATGACTCAATTAATGCGGCTGGAATTGTTATACCGTTTCCACAAAGAGATCTTCATATTAAAACATTGGATCCAAATATTGTCAAAAATGTTAAAGCTACACCCGGAAATGTCAAAACCGTTAAAGCTACACCCAGATCAAAATAATCCATGTGCTATAATGTTAACTACTTAACTAAAAAACGCCTGGAATACGCACGTAGGTTGAAAGGTATAATTGATGAGCGTAACCTTGAAAATGAATTTGACGATATCCTGAATAGGACGGGGCCGGTATTTTTTGTAAATGGGTTTAATCATCCTGATATTCCTGTAATTACAAATTCTAATCCGGATAATCTGCAATTAATGACATGGGGACTCATACCTTTCTGGGTTAAAGATCCGGCCCAGGCTGTATCATTAAGTAAAAGAACTTTAAATGCGAGAGGGGAAAATATATTTGAAAAGCCATCTTTCCGGAATGCTGCACGCAATAAGAGATGTCTGGTGCTTATTGATGGTTTTTTTGAATATCACTGGTATAAGGGGAAATCTTACCCACACTATATAATGATGGCAGATGGTGAACCCATGTTGCTGGCTGGTCTCTGGGAAACATGGAAATATGAGAAGGAAGAGATAATAAGGGATACATTCAGTATTGTCACCACAGCTGCAAACCCATTAATGGCGGAAATCCACAACAAGCCGAAAGCCAGTGAAGGACCAAGAATGCCTGTAATAATTCCAAAAGGATTCGAGATGGACTGGCTTAGTCCTGTGAATGATCCGACCGGACAAAAGAAAGTGGAAGAGATTATAGGGCCATTTGACGAATCGGGTCTCATCGCTTATACTGTGCCAAAACTGCAAGGTAAAAACGGGGTTGGGAATAATGAAGAGGCAATCAGGGAATACAGATATGAAGAGTTGATAGAGCGGTAATCAGCAGATAAAGATATTTAGAGTATTTATAGCTGAATTTAGTGAATAAAGATATTTAAAATAGTCAAAGCAGAAATCAGAGAATTCAGATATTTATGGCTACTAGTGGTTATATTGTTTTGCATTTTAGACAAAAAAAAACGAGAAACAGTCAATGTTACTTGATTATTTCCCGTTTTCACGTTACTGCAACCGTAGTTACAGCACCGCGCCAAATCTACTTTTCCAGGTTAAAATATCAGAATCTGATCCGAAGATCTGATCCCTCTACTTCCAACGATTGCCAAGTGGTTCCGAAGAACTCTTTTGCATCCGCTTTCCGTTTGCTAAGCCGCTTTTTGTTGTCACAATCCGTAGACTGAAACTTTTTGTTTCAACTTAACTCCTGGCAACCTTTCAAAGATCAACTTGATATCATAAAAGTATAATCATTTTTCAGATATGCAAAAAAAAATACCTAAAAGAAATCAACAACTTTTCCACCAGGTTATCAACATATATGCGGTTAATTGTTTTCAACTTGATGCCAATATATAATCCTTTTACACAATTAAGATTCTTTGTCAATTAATACCCCCGATTCCTGCCAGTAAAATATGTGAAAAGTATGATGTAGATTTGAATCCCATTTTGATCAGTGGAATAAACCTTTAATGAGAGAAATTTGGTAAGGCGCAAAAAAAAAGCGAGAAGTTCATCAATTTGACTTGATGCCTTCCCGCCTTCATATTGTATCCACCGTGGTCAATACAATACGACAAACGTTCTTTGGGTGGTTAAGTATCCAGGCAATTTCCGGGGAATCTGTCTGAATTCTATTTCCAGCGATTTAGAGATCCGAAGATTTCTTTCTCAGTGAATAACCTAATTGACAGTAACCTTTTTGTATTTACGGTCCGTAAACCCTAAACTTTTATTAGTTACCCTCTTTAGGTCAACCATTCAAAGATCGATTTGATGTTGCTAAGATATATCCTTGGATCACTTTGACCAAAAAAAATATTGGAAAGAATTCCACAACTTATGCACGGCTAAAATAACAGGATATACACATTTAGAATGGCCTAAATTTACATTACCAACAAGTTGTCCACAATTCTAATAGTAGGACAGTTCCTGGTTGGCTTCCTCTCCAGCCTTGTGCGGGATTTCTGTATCGATGTCATTTAGGATTTTCCTTATATACATGGAAATAATAGTTAAAAAACTTCCAAAAACACTTGCCTGCAAACCAATCAATATTACCATGGTCATTATACCATGAAACGAATGTGTAAAAATTATAGAGGCAAAAGCTATGGCTAAAACACCATTGAATATAAGTATCCAATAATGATTAAACAATCCACGCAAACGATACCCGTTTGATATTTGCAAAATTCCCATAAAGGATATCCAAATAGCTATAAGGGATAGAAATATACTCGTCGTCATGCCTGAAAATGATATGATTATCATCCCGATGATCAGATCAATGAATCCTTCAGTTAACCTCCAGCTCCGGTCCCTGCTTTTGATTTTAAAAGATAAAAATGTCAAGGATATTCCGGTAACAATTATCAATAGACCGAACAATCTCGAAAAGATTGGGATTGCACTTATTGGAGCGGAAATTGTAATCAGGCCAAAAATGAAAGTTATAAGCCCCTTAATAGTAAGCATCCACCAGTTTTTCATTAATGCATTCATATTTAAAGTTAAATATTTAAGGTTTTAAGTTTTGAGATGGAAACTATTTACATAAATATAGTTTCCAGTAATCTATACGTAAACCCCGAGGATATGGATGTGTTTTTTAAGAATTTTATTTAATATGACTGTATTGCCTGGTTGATTAATACATAATTGCAGTTCAGAAAAGACAACTCGCTATCAGAGCAATTCAATACAAATATGCCAAGTAAAAAAATCCGGGGAGTCAATTTAAATTATAATTCATTAATCAAGGAATTCGCTTCGTTGATACTTTCCAGAATAGCAGTTTTAACTTTTTTCGCTTCTTCGAGAGACTGTTCCTGAATCTTTAACATCTCCCGGGATGGAATAAAATCAGAAGCTTCTGGATCTACTTCAGACTGCTCAGGGATTGGAGTGATATTTCTCATCCAATCCATCATTAAACTATGCGCATCCTCAAGATCTTGTAGTGAATTATTAATTTTCTGAATTGTTTCCTCATCGGATAGGTTTGCTTTCTTTTCTTTCAAAGTGCTTTGTAACTTCATTATATCTCCCATAAGAGGCATTACTTCATCATGAATATTAATGGCCTCATCAAATACTCTTTCGGCATCCAGATAAGGATTCTCTTTGGCGTTACGTTGACCGCAGGAGAAAAGAATTAATACGAAGGCAATTGCTGCTGTAAAAATAGTTTTCATTTTGTGTGGTTTGTGTTTTTTGGGTGGTTTGTGTTTTTGCAAACCTAGTGAATTATTGAATATAATCTGAGTTTA
>CAYMFU010000013.1:0-4719 GCA_964389805.1 uncultured Roseivirgaceae bacterium
CGTATTATATACATTATTTACTTGATCCTGATCTTTAAATTTCCTTAAATCCTCACACCTAACGCTAACTTCATTTGAGCCTTTTTCAGGTATAACCATATTAATCGATTTCCCGATCATTTCTTGCTCACTGTATCCAAGCAAGTCCAAGGTTGCCTGGTTAACGATCTTAATATTATTGTTCGAGTCGGTAATTATTAGACTATCCTCCATTCTATTAAGGATATTATTGAAATATTTACGGTTTACCGTTGTTTTTTCCAGAACCCCAATCATCTGATTAAACGAAATGGCCAGGTCTGCAATCTCATCATGTGTTTTAACCTCTGCTTTAGTAAAAGGCTCACCGGAACTTATCATCTGGGTTGTCAGTTTTAGCTTATGTAAAGGCTTTGTGATTTCTCTCACATAGAAAAATCCTCCTATCAATAAAGCGAGAATAATGACCAAACCAACAACGATTATTACTATTGAATACTTTACATATGTATTGTGAGCAATCAAAATATCATTCCTCAGGTGTTCTTTTGATGTAATGATCTTTTCATCGATTTTTACCCTTACTTCTTCTACAATTGCATCCATTTCTTCCATTAATTTGGCCCCATATATATTGCCGACTGGGTTCTTAAGTTTGAAAATTTCTAGTGCAAGGGATTCTAGTTCACCGAGATTATAATTCAATTCATTTAAATCAAGTATTTCAATATATAGCTCAGATACATCCGGATATTGCTTTAATTCTGATTTAATTGTTTCCAGGATTTTTTCAAAATTTTGATTCTCAATCTCGTTACCATGAATAAGATAATCGTTGGGAGGCATCAGCAATCTTTCAAAATTGGTTTTCAGATTCTGAATTGAATTAGTGGCAACTGATTCATTATATATTTCGGCAGATAAATTCCCAAGTTTATTGAGGCTGTTTATACCCTGGATTGACAGGTAAGTAATCAAGGCAATAATAACGAATATGCCCACCAATAATTTTGTCCAAATAGTGATTTTCATTAACGGAGTCATAGATTTTATTTCCATTTATGAATCTAGGTATTTTAATATCTTTCCCTCTTGCATAAGAATTTGATTATATTGAAATACTTTCAATCAAATTCGATTTAAAAATGAATAATATATAGAGCGCATTTCGCATTGATTTAATTTATTGATTTTTAATGCCCGGATTCATCAATAATATCAGATGGAGGCATGAATTTATATCCCAATTGAGTCAGAATATCCATATTATCATAAACTACCCTTGCTTCAGTGATCAGTCCGTCTGCTACTTTGTACAATCCATTGAACCAGAATTTTACAGTTTTACCATCTTTATACAATGTGGTTACTTGTCCCCATTCGGTGACCCATTCCCCAGCTGATTTACCTTTTTCAATAGTGATCAGACCACTATGCATTCGCTTGTATTTCATAGATACAATGCGTTCTTCCCATCCTCTTTCCCAATCGGAAATATTTTGAGATTTGCCTACTTCGGTATTCATCGCAGGGCCATATGATTTAAAATCATCTGACAACAGATTTTTCATGACTTCCACATCCTTCTTGGTTATGGCATCAATATATTGATGGACCAAGTCGATTTTTACCTGGGGATCATCATGGGAGGTGAAATTGGAGGAACATGAGATGAGGAGGAGGGAAGATAAGAGAAATAAAAGCGGTTTCATGATTGCTATTTTTAATATGGAACATATTCATTCAATTTAAAGAAATGCTTTTACTTTTCTTAATAAAAAAAGCATCATTTATTTAAAATGATACTTCCTTTAACAACTACGGAGAGTTTATATTAGGATACAAATTCTATATTGTCCTGCTAATAATTAAACCGTATTCTCTTAACCTTAGGGTCAATTTTTTGTGGATTTCGGTTATTTGGAAAAAGATCATCAGGTTTAAAATCTATTAGGTAAGATTTTTTCTTGTCCCTGGGATCGAAATACACAGTGACTATAGCATTATGGTCTATAAAACTTACTGATTCAATATCAACGTCCTTGGGTTTTATTCCTGTTTTCTGATAGATATCATGCATCAATAGATTCCTGTATTCCGGTTTGATGAGATCCAGGTTGTCGTATTTTATTTTTCTTGATTCCAGGATCCTGCAACAGATCTTTTTTTCAAGGAGGTAAGTCAAACCAATAATACTAGCATTAAAAATCAACCTTTCAATCATATTGATCTCTTTGCCGAAGGAATTGAGCATTCCTACTGCAATAAGTATGAAAAGATAAGTCATTTCCTTCAGGTTCAGTGTCTCACTTCTGTACCTGAGCATGGCGAATATGGCAAATAATCCAATTCCGGAGCCTATACCCAGGTTTATATTATTAAATAGATGACCTATTATGAAAATGATAAGGTTAAAGAGGAATAATGAGAAAACAAATGGCTTCCTTGTGGATAGACTGTTGAATACCCAAAGTATGAGTATTGCTGCAACACTTATATTTAAGCACAGTCTGAGAACTAAATCTAAAAGTTGTTGTGGATCGAAGTTCATGATCTGAGTTTTATAGTAGTTGTTGTGGTTTCGTAAGATCAGCCGGATAAACCGACTAGGTCATCCGGCTGACGTGCTTGCAAAGTGCCTGGTTTCAAAACATGGTAGATAATTTTGCCAGTTTCTTTTGAGTCAAAGCTTGGATATACTCTTCATCTGCTTTAAATATTTCCATATTACCCGGTCTGTATGGTTCAAATTCAGGCTGATAAATGACCCTGTAGTAATCCGGAGAAATAATGAGTTCAGCCAGGAGAATAGTTCCATACTCGAGACGGATGTCTAAATCTTTTTTAGGAACATCGTGAACCGGGATAATGTATTTCTGATATCCCATGTGGGATATGATCAAACATTGAGTCATGCAGCAGGTTGGAACTTCCAGAAGAAAACTTCCGCTCTCACTTGTTATAGTGCCCAAGTGTTTGCATGATACATACACATGACATTCATTTAGTGGTTCATGCGATTCTGCGTCTGTTACCTGACCTTTGATGACCAGGTTTTCCTGTCCATTATGAAAGGCGGGCAACAGGAAGAAAGCTAAGATGTAAATGATGATTTTCATGGTCGGTCAATTTGGTTTGCATCATTTTTTTTGGTTTATGATCTTAATTGACTGGGTCTGGATTGGTAACCCATATATATGATTTATGTGCATAAGTAATTGTTCTTGAATAATTTCATTTGGTTATAAAATCCTGACGATTATCCCTTCTGCGAGCTCATATTCACTTTAATCCGAAGGAAGCGAAAAAAGGATATTTATATAATGTATTAACGATTTTTCATATATTGTATATTATAAAGGACTGATCACCCATTTTTATGCCGGAAATTTTTTCTAGATACCAGGGTTACCTTAATCGTTTTAATCCATTAAGGACAGAAGCAAAAACGAATAAATTGGTAATCGAACAAATCAAAAACGGCGACACAACTCAACTCGAGGTCATTTATAAGTCTCATAAATTCGAATTTATAAGCTGGCTTACCAATAAATTCAATTGCTCGGAAGAAGAAGCGCGGGACGTTTACCAGTTTGCAGTTATGACGCTTTACGAAAACATCAAAAATGAAAGGTTATCGGAGTTGAGCAGCAGTATAAAAACCTATTTATTCGCAATTGGCAAGCATAAAATACTGGAAGAAAAAAAGGCGTCAGTAAAGTTCATCCCCAAACTTGAGGATCAGATCGCTGACCTTCCGGAGGTTGGAAAGTGGGAGGATGAAATGTATGAAGAGTCCTTACAATTGGTTGAAAGTTGTCTGGAGAAATTAGGGGAGCCTTGTAAAAGTTTACTTGAATTGTATTATTACCATAGTATGTCGATGGAAGAAATTGCAGATCGGATGAATTATAAGAACCGGTTCACATCTAAAAACTTGAAGTATAAATGTATCAACCGGCTACGACGAATTTATATTGAGGAACTAAAAAAGCAGAACAATAAAGCATTATGAAAAATTTTGATGAACATATAGACTTGATTGAACGGTATCTCTACGATGATTTAACCCAGGAGGAATTGGAGGAATTCAATGGATTACTTCAGAAAGATTCCGAGTTCAACAAGCTCTTTTACGAAATGGATAACCTGTTAGAGGGGATCCGGCGATCAGCTAAACAAACCACGATAGAAGAGAAACTTACAAATCTCGAAAAATCCTTACCTTATAAATTGAGTATTGATGAAAGTGAAGGATCTGTTGGCTGGCTTAGAAAACTAATCCATTCAACAGACAAGTTTATTGATGAACTTATTATCAAATTATTTAATCTCGACCGTGAAGAAATATCTGTTGTACCTATAAATTCTCAAGGAAAAACTTCTATTCTTACACTATCCGGAAAAATAAAATTGATGGCTGCAAGTTCAGTAGTGATAATTTTTCTGGCGACTTACTTTATCTATATACAGTTTTCGGAATTCAATCCTTCCCTGGCATATGCTGAAAATTATGAGAGACCTGAATTGGAAGTTGTAAATGTTCGATCCGCTGATCCATCAGATAAGAGTGAACTTTCACCAGTGGATATCCACAATCAGGCCAAACTTGAATTCAACCAGTCAAATTTCGGGAAAGCGATTGATCTTTTGGAAGGAGTTCCAGAAGGAGATAAAACGCCAGCTATGAAATATTGCGAGGCCTTATCCCATATGGAAAAAGAAGAATTTGAAAAAGCA
>CAYMFU010000014.1:0-23176 GCA_964389805.1 uncultured Roseivirgaceae bacterium
TAATAGATGCTGTTAAAGATGAACATATCTGGTCTGAACAATACGATAGAGAGATGAGCGACCTGTTTGAAGTAATGAGTGAGATTGCTACCGAAGTAGCATCAGAAGTAAAAATTGTGATATCACCTGATGTAAAAGAAAGAATTTATGCAATACCAACTGAAAATCTTGAAGCATATGATTTATATCTTAAAGGAAAAGAGTATTATTTTCGAGGTGGAGAATCCGATATAAACACTGCTATTCATTTTTATCAACAGGCTATAGAACTTGATCCTGACTTTGCTCTTGCATACGTATGGTTAGGCATGGCATATCATAAACAAACTTATTGGTCTGATTATTTCAAAGAATCTTTTGGAGATACATTACTATATTTTGCTGATAGAGCCATATCCTTAAATCCTAATTTGGCACAAGGGTATTGGCTGCGTGGTGTTTATTATCAACTTAAGGGTGATATTGATAAAAGTATAATTCATTTAAATAATGCCATTGAACTTAATCCAAATTATGGAGATGCGTTTAGCGCATTAGCCAAAAGTTTTTATGCCAAAGGTCAATATGTTGATGCAGTAATAAATTTCGAAAATGCAAAAAAGCTTAAAATAGGTGCACCCGATTATTCATCCCTATTAGAGATTGGCGGTCACTTATATCATAACATATGTGATTATGAAAAGACAAAGTTGGTATATACAGAACTAATAAATTATGATCCAATTCTGGGTTACAAATGGTTAGGTTATTTTTCTACGACTATTGGCGAATGGGATGATTTGAAGTTATATGCTGAAAAAATTTGCATTATTGATAGTGGGAGATGGTGTTTGTTAAGACTAGGTATGTGGAATTCGTATACAAAAAACTTTGAAGAAGCATTGAAATATATTAATAAATTAATTGAATCTGGAAATCTCGGAACTCTTGAATTATTGCATCAGCATCGAATAGGCTATATTTTGTACAATCTCGGAAGAGTGGAAGAAGCCAATGAATTTTTTGATAAACAAATTGAGTATTGTATAGAAAGTGTAAGGTTGAACAGACCATATAGTGGTGCAAAGTATGATTTGGCTGGCGTATATGCATTTTTAGGTGATAAGAAAAAAGCATATAAACTTCTATATGAAATGGAGCAAGAATTTTTTATGGGAAGCCTATTGTTGTATATTCAGGTTGATCCACTTTTTGAAAGCCTTTGGGGGGATGATGAATTTAAACAAATTATTCAGAGACGGGAAAAGAAATTTGCTGAGATAAGGGCGGAAATTGATCGGTTGGAGGAAGAGGGATTGTTGTAAATAGTTACCGTTTCTGTTACCGAAAAAATGAAAAACCCCCAAAAAAACTATTTTTAGGGGTATCTTGTAGCGAGGACGGGAGTTGAACCCGTGACCTCAGGGTTATGAATCCTGCGCTCTAACCAACTGAGCTACCTCGCCATTTTATCCAAAACTTCGGATGAGTCAAACATAAAGTAATATTTTTAAATCATCTTTGGCAATTGAAGAAAGCATTGGACAATGCGATCATCTTTTGCTTTCAGGAACCCAAACTTTATACAGGAAAGTTATATTATCATTTTCCGGTGTTAAATTCGAACTGCAAACATACGCATATCCCAATTTTTCAACAATGAAAATATACATTTAATACTGACTGTAAAAATCATTGATCCTTAGTATCTGATTTTATTAAGATAGATATAGGTATATTATACTCCCGGGGAATTTTTAAAGAAGTATTAGCATTTCAGTCCCAACTCCCCGATTATGTTGAAATACGAGCAAAAATCAGTGTTTTTGGGAGCATTCAGGATGGAAAACTTGTTATAAATAAAGGAAATATTCTAATTTTTTGTTTGTTAATAAAATTGTTCTATATTGATCTCAATTATAATATTTTGATTTATGGGTGGTACAAAGACAACACTTGAGTATGAGATAAATGCCTCCAAAAGAATGCTCTATCCATATATTTCCACAGCAAGCGGATTGGCCCAATGGTTTGCTGATGATGCTTCTATAGATGAAGATAAAAATTTTCACTTTGTTTGGGATGGTGAAGACCATGTAGCCAAAATGGCTTCTCATAGAACAAACAGCTTTGTGAAGTTTGAATTTTTGAATGATCTCATTGAAGATGAACACGCTTCCACTGAAATTCGCCTTGAGCAAAATGAGTTAACTCAGACTGTTTTTTTAAGAGTTATCGATTATTCCGATATAGAGGATGAAGAGGAAGTTCATGAACTGTGGGATAATATTATTCATGATTTAAAGGAAATTGTCGGGGGATAGCTTAATTTTGTACAAATTTCCTGTTTGACAGATATGTGGGGGATAATATGAAAAAACTCGACAAGCTCGTATTTAAATCATTTATCGGACCTTTCTTTCTTACTTTCTGCGTAGTTGTATTTATTTTTCTGCTTCAGTTTTTATTACGTCATTTCGAAGATATCGTAGGAAAGGGATTGGGATGGAGCGTCTATGCCCAGCTTTTAGGATACTTCAGCATTAATATGACCCCGGTTTCATTTCCGCTTGCAGTGCTGTTATCATCATTGATGACATATGGTAATTTGGGGGAACATTCAGAATTGACAGCCTTGAAGGGTGCAGGTATATCATTGACGAGGACCTTAGTTCCAATGTTTTTTTTCTCTATACTCCTGACCATTCTTGCTTTCCTGTCTAATAACTATATTGTCCCGAAAGCCAATCTGAAAGCATATAGTCTGTTATATGATATAAAACATAAATCACCTGCATTGAATATTAAGGAAGGTGTTTTCTATAACAACATCCCGGGGTACCAGATCAAAGTAAATAAGAAGTTTAGTGACGGACGATCTCTTAAAGATATTATCATCTACAATCATTCTAAAAGAACAGGTAATACAGAAGTAACACTTGCAGATTCTGGCCAAATGTATACCATTAAAAATGACCGGTATCTGGTAATGGAATTATATGATGGGCATCATTATTCAGAACAAGAGTTAAAGGCTTCAAAGCGGAACATAAAAGACCGTCATAAACCCTCTCCCTATGCCAGGAATAAATTTGACCACAGTAAATTCGTCTTTAGCATGGCCTCTTTTGACCTAAAGCGTACTAAAGAAGAACTATTTGCAGGTAATCGACTTATGAAAGATGTCGGGAAGTTAAAAAAGGACGTAGATTCCCTGGAAAAAGATATCAAATTTGCGAAGTATGAGGCTTTTAAAAACTTAAAGGCAAAATTTAATTATCATCTCGACGACCTTAAGGAACCAGAAGAACTACGGCCTGAAAACTATGGAAGGGTTTTTCTTCCTGATAGTCTTAGCAGAACTCCTGAATTGCGAAAAATCCAAAACTCACGGAAAACTACTAATATGTCAAAGAATGTATCTGTTAAGCAGCCGAAAGATACAAGTTCCACAACTCAAATTAAGGATGCAAGAGGTAATAAAAAATCAATCTCGAGAAGTTCTAATGCACAATTATATGCAAAAACGGCTGGCGATATTCCAAGAAATAATGACAAACAGCTATTCAAAACTAAAGATACTGAAAAGCCTGAAAAGACCTTTTCGATAACTAAAGATGCCCCCGATAGTCTATTGACGGGAGATTTCTCTAATACAAGGTATTTGATTTCGGCTGTCACAAACGCCCGGTTTGTTAAAAACCATGTAATGGTGACGACCAGTAAACTTAGTGTTAAAAAGGTTGAATTATTGCGGTTCAAAATACAACGATATAAAATATATGCTCAGGCCTTTTCATGCATGATCATGTTCCTGATCGGTGCACCTCTTGGATCTATTATAAAGCGGGGAGGACTTGGATTTCCTGTAATCGTATCCATTGGATTTTTTATCGTTTATTATGTATTCATGAGCATAGGGGAGAAATGGGCGAAGGAAGAATTGGTAACACCCTTTTTCGGCGTATGGCTAGCCAATTTCGTATTGCTACCCTTTGGATTATTCTTCCTGAGACAAGCAAGACTCGATGCCCGGATATTTGAAACTGACTTTTACAGTGTAATTATCGAACAGCTTAAAAAGCGGATTCTTGACAAGTTGAAAAATCCGAAGCGCTTTGTTTTGTTTAACCGGTAATTTAGCCTACATTTGCAAAATTATTTTAAAACATAATTAGCTAGTCATGTATTTAACCAAAGAAACAAAAAAAGAGATCTTTGAGAATCATGGTCGGTTAAAGGAAAAAACTGACACGGGTTCACCCGAATCTCAAATTGCTTTATTTACATTCAGGATCAATCATTTAACCCAGCATTTGAAATCGAATAAGAAAGATTATTCATCAAGGATGGGATTGCTAAAACTGGTTGGAAAAAGACGTAGATTGTTGAATTATCTGCAGAAGAGAGATATAGAAAGATATCGAAAGGTAATATCTGAATTGAAATTAAGAAAATAAGAGAAAGCGGGGATTTATATAATTCCCCTTTTTTTATTCATCCAACCTATAAGAAATAGAAATTTATAAAAATTAAACAATTTTATGCTTCCACAAATTTTTGAAAAAACAATCAAGTTAGATGATGGCAGGGAGATTACCATAGAAACTGGTAGATTGGCAAGACAAGCCAATGGTGCTGCTGTTGTTAAGATGGGAAATACCATGCTATTAGCCACTGTTGTGTCCAATAAAGAAGGACGAGAAGGAACTGATTTCCTTCCATTATCAGTTGACTATCAAGAAAAATTCGCTTCTGCAGGAAGGATTCCTGGAGGATTTTTAAAACGAGAAGGTCGGTTGTCTGATCATGAAATCCTGGTTTGCCGATTGGTAGACCGTGCGATCAGGCCAATTTTCCCGGATGATTACCACGCTGAAACCCAGGTAAATATATTTTTAATTTCAGCCGATGAAGAGGTTTTGCCGGATTCATTGGCTGCATTGGCAGCTTCATCAGCATTAAGCGTATCGGATATTCCTTTTCATGGTCCCATCTCAGAAGTACGCGTTGTTAGAGTAGATGGTAAATTTATTGTTAATCCCAGTATGAAAGATGCAGGGGATGCAGATATCAATATGATCATTGCTGCGTCCTTTGATAATATTTTAATGGTTGAAGGAGAGATGAATGAGGTTAGCGAAGCTGAAATGGTTGAAGCCATTAAATTTGCTCATGAAGCCATTAAAGATCAGTGTAAGGTCCAGAAAGAACTGGAAGCAATGGTTGGTAAATCTGAAAAACGAACATATGATCATGAAACGAATGATGAAGATCTGAAAAAGGAACTTCATGATCTTTTCTATGATAAAGTATATGATATAGCAAAATCTGAGCTAAATGTTAAATCTGAACGTAGTGACGCTTTTAAAGCCCTAATTGAGGCTTATGAAGAAGGACTTCCTGAGGATCATGAAATTGATTTTGACATGGTGAAGAGATATTTTCATGATGTTGAAAAGGAGGCAGTCCGCGCTATGATGCTCAAAGAAAATAAAAGGCTTGATGGCAGGAAATTTGATGAGATCAGGGATATTTGGTCACAGGTTGATTTTTTGCCTGGGGCACATGGATCAGCGGTATTCACCAGGGGAGAAACACAATCTTTGACAAGTGTTACATTGGGAACCAAGTTGGATGAGCAAATGGTTGACGGTGCTTTGATTGCAGGATCCAATAAATTCTTCTTGCATTATAATTTTCCTGGTTTTTCAACTGGAGAGGTTAGACCGAACCGAGGCCCGGGTAGAAGAGAGGTTGGTCATGGAAACCTGGCCCTTAGGGCTTTGAAAAAAATGATTCCGGGAGAAGAAGAAAATCCATATACAATCCGTATTGTATCTGATATATTGGAATCAAACGGATCTTCTTCGATGGCTACAGTATGTGCCGGAACGTTGGCATTAATGGATTCAGGTATTAAGATAAAGGAACCAGTATCAGGAATAGCCATGGGATTGATAGCCGACACGGAATCAGGGAAATATGCAATTCTATCAGATATATTAGGCGACGAGGACCATCTCGGAGATATGGACTTTAAAGTCACCGGCACAAAGAATGGTATTACTGCCTGCCAAATGGACATTAAAATAGAAGGACTATCCTATGAACTTCTTATCGAAGCGCTGGATCAGGCTAAGAATGGGAGGGAACATATCCTGAATGAAATGCTTAAGACAATCAGTGAACCCAGGGCAGAATTCAAGCCAAACGCACCTAGATATAGCATTCTTACTATTCCAAAAGATATGATTGGGGCATTGATCGGTCCCGGCGGTAAGGTTGTTCAGGAAATCCAGGCCGAAACTAGTACAACCATAGTTATTGAAGAAGTAAAAGAAGGCGGCAAAGTAAGTATTTTTGCTACAGCCAAAGAGAATATGGAACAAGCTGTTCAATGGGTAAAAAGTATTGTAGCAGTTCCGGATGTAGGAGAAGTGTATGATGGTAAAGTAAAATCCATAATGTCATTTGGAGCCATAATTGAATTCATGCCAGGCAAAGAAGGATTGCTGCATATTTCCGAAATTAAATGGGAACGTGTTGAGTCAATGGATGGTATACTTGAAATTGGTGAAGAAGTTAAGATTAAGTTAATTGACATAGATAAGAAAACTGGGAAATACCGGTTATCACGTAAAGCACTACTAAAAAGACCCGAAAGAAAAGAGGCCAGAAAGTAAGTAATCTTAATAATTATTGATTTCTTTTTGTGTATAATTGCCCTAATATAATTGTTTGGGAATCTTAATAATTATGTTTATCTGTTAAAGGAACAGATGATATTAACGGCGATTGGATGAGACAATTAAAGATCAGTAAGCAGATTACCAATAGAGAAAGCCAGTCTCTTGATAAATATTTACAGGAGATTGGAAAAGTTGACCTGCTAACCCCCGATGAAGAAGTAGAGCTCGCCAAAAGAATAAAAGAAGGAGATCAAATGGCTTTGGAAAGACTTACTAAAGCCAATTTGAGATTCGTAGTTTCTGTTGCCAAACAATACCAGAATCAGGGCCTTTCCCTTGGTGATTTGATTAATGAAGGGAATCTTGGATTGATTAAAGCTGCTCAGAGATTTGATGAGACCCGGGGCTTTAAATTTATCTCTTATGCTGTCTGGTGGATCAGGCAATCTATCTTACAGGCACTTGCTGAACAATCAAGAATTGTAAGACTTCCACTCAACAGGGTGGGTTCCTTAAATAAGATTTCCAAAACCTTTAGTGAATTGGAGCAGAAATATGAAAGGGAGCCCTCACCTGACGAATTGGCAGATGTACTGGATGTCACCTCCTCCGAAGTTGTTGATACCATGAAAATTTCCGGGCGCCATGTTTCTATGGATGCCCCATTTGTTCAGGGAGAAGAAAATAGCTTGCTTGATGTTCTTGAAAATGAAACAGATCCTACACCTGACCAGGGATTGATCAATGATTCTCTCCGTAAAGAGGTTCAGAGGGCCTTATCTACGCTTACGCAACGAGAAGCTGATGTTATTGCCTTATATTTTGGATTGAATGGGGAGCATGCCATGACTCTGGAGGAAATCGGGGAGAAGTTTAATCTGACCCGGGAGAGAGTCCGTCAAATTAAGGAAAAAGCGATACGTAGACTGCGGCATACATCGAGAAGCAAAACCTTAAAACCATATTTAGGTTAAATAAACCTGATAGGGAGGAACAATTCGCTGACAAAATCGTAATAAATACTGACACATATGAATGAGGCATCATATTTGATGCCTTTTTTTTGTCTTGTTTTTGATATATATAATGTATCAACCTGACAAATTTTCGTAAATTGTTTAATATTGAAAAAATTTTAAAAATGGCAAATCAAGAAATTGATGTATTGATATTAGGTTCTGGACCTGCTGGATATACAGCTGCAATTTATGCAGCCCGGGCAGGATTAAAACCTGTAGTTTATATGGGTGGTCAACCTGGAGGACAACTTACCATAACCACTGATGTTGAGAACTTTCCAGGGTATCCTGATGGTGTTCAGGGACCTCAGATGATGATGGACTTTCAGGGGCAGGCAGAACGATTTGGCACTGAGGTTAAGTATGGATTGGCTACTTCAGTAGACTTTTCCTCATATCCATTTAAAGCAACCATTGATGAAACCGAGGAAATTATTGCTAAAAGTGTGGTTATTGCAACTGGTGCTTCTGCCAGGTGGCTTGGACTGCCCTCTGAAGAGCGTTTAAATGGAAAAGGTGTTTCAGCTTGCGCCGTTTGTGACGGATTCTTCTTTAAAGGACAAGATGTGGCTGTTGTGGGTGGTGGCGATTCCGCTGCCGAAGAAGCGAGTTATTTAAGTAAAATATGCAACAAGGTATATATGATCGTAAGGAGGGACGAAATGCGAGCCTCTAATATCATGCAGCAGAGGGTTCAAAATGCACCTAATATTGAAATCTTATGGAACTCAGTTACCGATGAAATTTTAGGTGAAAACGAAGTCGAGGCAGTTCGTGTTTTAAATAAAATCACAGGTGAGAAGAAGGATGTCCCGATAAGCGGCTTTTTTGTAGCTATTGGCCATACACCTAATACGGAAATATTCAAGGACTATCTTGACATTGATGAGCAAGGATATATTAAATCAGAAGCGAGATCTGCTAAAACAAATATCCCTGGAGTATTTGCCGCTGGCGATGTTCAGGATAAAATTTACAGACAGGCCATTACTGCCGCAGGATCGGGGTGTATGGCAGCCCTTGATGCTGAAAAATTCCTGGCTGAGAAAGAGTTAGAAACAGCATAGTGATAAAAAAAGTTCTGATCGCTTTTATATTATTTTGTGCAGGCTATTCACAAGAACTGTCTGCTCAAATTAACCGGTATGAGTTTGATTCCACTTTCCTGGCAAACTATGGGTGGCCTGGGTCTGTAAATAGCTATCGAACTGTTAAATCCAAAACAACATACAAATCCTCATATGATTTGTTGTCTGATAATTCTCCGGCAATGATTAATCATGGTAATACAGGCCTTCTATATCCTCAGCCCTATATTAACTTTAAACTGGATTTACTGCTCGAGAAAGATCGACTACCGCCTTACTATAGTGTTGAAGGAGTATATAAAATAGATTGCGTTTATATTAGCGGATTCGATTATTATAAGCTTTGGGAAACCAATAAGTTGAATCCGTATGAATTTAATGGTGAGCATTATAAGGATTCATTGAAGATACTGTTATATAATGAAGAAAATTTGGGATCCTGGCATTCGCCACTTGATAAAACCACCATTACTTCGGACTTTGGATTACGCAGGGCAGTATGGCATTATGGGATTGATATTAGGGTAAGGACGGGAGATCCTGTTTATGCCGCCTTTGATGGCGTAGTTCGTATTTCAGGATATGACAGACGTGGATTTGGCCGATTTATCCTGATCCGACATAAAAATGGACTGGAAACGCTTTATGCACATCTCTCGAAAAATTTAATGAAATTGGGACAGATAGTCAAAGCAGGGGATATTATTGGGAAAGGAGGAAATTCAGGCAGATCCACCGCTCCGCATCTTCATTTTGAGTTGAGATATTCAGGCAATGCCATTGATCCGAATGAAATTTTTAATTTTAATGAAAACAAAATCATTTCCTCAAGCTACACTGTAAACCATCAAACATTCGCTTACCTGGAGGAAGCAAATAAGATAAGATATCATGTAATCCGAAGTGGCGATACTTTGAGTGGATTGAGTTACCGATATGGTGTTTCAATAAATAAAATGTGTAGTCTGAATGGTATAGGTAGAAATACCATCCTTAGGATAGGACAAAGAGTAAGGGTCAACTAATATTGAAAATTAATTTGATTTTAATCTGTAGCAATTTTCAGTAACCACTAATTAGAAATTTATAATTTTTAAATATGAAACTCGATATTCTTGCATTTGCAGCACATCCTGATGATATTGAACTTTCCTGCAGCGGCACTCTGGCGCTTCAACAATCACTAGGAAATAAAATTGGTGTTATCGATTTAACTTTGGGTGAATTAGGAACGAGAGGAACTGTCGATACCCGAAAAGAGGAAGCTGTTAAGGCTTCCAGGATTCTAAAACTTAGTATACGAGAGAATCTTGAAATGCCTGATGGTTTTTTTGACATTTCAAAGGAAAATATTTTAGCGGTTGCAAAAAGCATTCGTAAATTTCAACCAGAAATAGTTTTGGCTAATGCCGTATCGGACCGGCATCCAGATCATGCACGAGCAGCGAATCTGATCCGGGAATCTTGTTTTTATAGTGGGTTGGAAAAAATTCAATTAATTGACAAGCAACCGCTTATCCCATGGCGGCCAAAGGCGGTATATCACTATATCCAAAGCAATTATATCAAGCCTGATTTCATTGTTGACATTTCAGAATTCTGGGATAGCAAAGTTGAGTCGATTCACGCTTATAAGTCTCAATTTTATGATCCAAAAAATAAGGAGACTGAAACCTATATTTCCAAACCCGGATTTTTAGAATTTTTGGAAAGCCGTGCTAGAATGTGGGGTCATGCAATAGGTGTTAAATATGGGGAAGGATTTACAGTCGACCGTGAGCCAGGGATACGTGATTTAAATGATTTAGTATAGATTTTTATTCAGACCTATAGTACCCGGGATTTTCTTTATCAAAATTCCGTAATTCAATCAGCCCCGCAAATACATTATCTATATTTATGTCGTTTAAGCCAATCTGCTTTTTCAACCACTGGTAAGCCTCCAATACAGGGACATTCTTATATCTTGCATCCCTGGCATAATGAATGAATTTAAGTGTTTTAAGGCCATTCATCCATTGGAAAAACCGGTACCTGAATGTTTTCAGGGATGTTGATTCATTTTGAATTTCATTTAGATTTCTTATCCAATCTGCCAGGCTGATGAATTCCTTCATACATATCCCTAGCTCTTCATAGTACCTTATCAATTCCTGCTTCTCAGAATCAAATAGATTGGAGATTCCTGAAAATAAGGAAAATAATTCTTCATAAATTTCAGGATTGTAGGTTTTGAATATGTTTTCTGATGATTTTGCCCATTTCATCATAGCCTTCCCTGTTCCAAACGGTACCCGGTCAGATTCACGGGCTGAGGGGATAATCCGTGTTGTATTGATCTCGCCAAAATTGCCTAAGGGTATTATTTTTTGAAGGAAATAAAAATCTTCACCAGCCTTTCTGCGATTCATCCCTCCCTGTTTCACATAGGCAGTGCCTCGAACAGCTAGGCTTGAACCAATTGCATGAAAAGCATAGGGGAATCCGGCATATCGTAATGAATGCACCATATATCGAAGGTGTAATTCATAGGAAGCTATACCTATTTCCTTTTTATTATTATAATCCATTTTTATGGGATGCTCAAAATATATATTGGCCCCATTTGTTTTTGGATCATTCAGAAAGAAATGTTCTATTTCTCTTAGGTAATTCTGGTCACAGATACTGTCAGCATCCAGGCCTACAACGACACCGTTAAACATTTGGGATCGAGAAAGTCTTCTTATAGCTTCATCCATTACGATCTTTCTTGCAAGACCGACACCCGCATATTTTTTAGGTAGTTCCATGGACAAAATTAAATGGAATTTTTTGTGACCGTCGTTATGGGTACCTATCCATTCTTTAACTTCAGAATAACCTTTATTATTTTGATTGATGACGTTGGGTCCGGATCCTTCGGGATGGTTAATTAAAATAAGTATCTCCACAGGAAATTTTGTTGGGTGGCACAGATGAAGGGATTTCAGGGTTGTGAGGATATCTGGTTCATTGAAACACGGAACAGTTACGACAGTACTCAGATTTTTTGCTACCGTCTCATTCCCAAGATATTCAAATTGATGTGCATATCTTGAAAGATATAGGGCATATTGTTTACTGATCAGGGAGCTATTCGTGCCTTTTCCCATTTCCCGGATTCCATATATGTGTATTTAATCCTGTCATGTAGCCGGTTAGGCCTGCCTTGCCAGAAACTGATTGAGAATGGTTTCAGGCTATATCCGCCCCAATGTGTTGGCCTGGGAACGTCTTTTCCCATAAATCTGGCAGCATATTTGGCAAATTCCAACTTGATAAAATTTCTAGAAGATATGGATTCGCTTTGAGGACTTGCCCAGGAGCCAACCTGGCTTTTATAAGGCCGTGTTTTGAAATATTCGTCAGAGATATTAGGAGCTACCTTATTCGCTATTCCCATGATATTAACCTGCCTCTCCAGTTCAGGCCAGAAAAAATTCATCGAACATTTCGAATTATACTCTAATTCCTTGCTTTTCTGACTACGGTAATTGGTATAAAAGACAAATTCTTCATTAGTAACATCTTTTAAAAGTAGCATCCTTGTAGATGGTTGATCATCCTGATCAACTGTTGCTAAACACATCGCGGTAGCTTCCGGGATTTCTGCCTTAATTGCTTCCTTAAGCCAAATCTGGAACTGTACTATTGGATTATCGTTAAGAAGTTCAGGTTTCAATTTTCTTTTTGAAAAATCCCTCCTTATATCTCCAATTTTAATTTCAACCATTGGGCGACACCATTATTTTTAATTGTTTTTATATAAAAACCAACCTTTTAGGGATTTAGGTTGTCTTTATTGGTACAATATTATAAGTTTAATTTTAAATATTTGGAATTCCCTATTAATATAATATGATTTGCACAGGACAAAGAGTCGTATTTGTTAATAGATTTAATTACAATTAAAGATTGTAATTTGGATATAGAGACACTAGCGTAATTTATGGATTACTTCAATTATCAACAGATATTAACCCCAAGAAAAGGTTGTTTCCTGGTATCTGAACCATTTTTGCCTGATCCAAATTTCGAGCGTACTGTTATAATTTTGTGTGAGCATAATGAAGAAGGAAGTGTTGGATTTGTTCTTAATAAACCTTCAATCTTAAAATTTGATGAAGCTGTTGAGGATACACAAAATTTTAATGCACCACTATTTATTGGTGGACCGGTTCAACAGGACACACTTCATTTTATTCATCGTTCGGAAGATCAGTTAGAAGGCAGCATGCAAATAGGAGAAAACATTTATTGGGGAGGTAATTATGAACAGTTGATAGCCATAATAAATAGTGGAAAGATTAATAAAGATAATTTTAAATTCTTTCTTGGTTATTCAGGTTGGGCACCTGGACAACTAGAGGATGAATTAAAACAGAAATCCTGGATAATTTATGAAGAGGCAACTGAAGAAAGTGTTTTTGATATAAACTCAAAAATGCTTTGGAAAGAAATCCTCAAAGGTATGGGAGGGAAATTTAAGGTATTTGCCAACTATCCGGTTGATCCCAGGATGAATTGAGTTTTGACATATTTATTAATAATTGCCAATTTTTCACAATATATAATTTAAAATGACCGATACTGAAAAGGAAAGGGAACTTCCTGAGGAGGGTATGGAAATGACTAAGGAAAGTTTAGGCGAGCTGGGAGAAAAGAAGGAAAGTTCTTTAGCTGCAGATCAAGAATCTGTTACCGGAAAAAACAATTCAAACAATTCAATCAATGGTTCTTCAAAGGAAGTAGATGGTTCATCGATAAATAATGAACCTCATGAAACCAGCAAAGATGATACAACAGGAGATCCCCCTCCTCCAAAGGTATCTGATAAAAGGGAAGTACCAGATCGAGAGGATCAATCAGAAAGTACTTTAATTGTAAATAAGGAAAAAGGTGAAGAGGAACAACCCTCACAGTCTGAAACTACTGGATCCGGGAATTCACTTTCTGATACCAAACCTAATATAACAGGTCCATCTTCAGATAATGACTCGCCCGAGCAAGAAGAAGCATTGGAGACTGAAACTCATTCTTCAGAAACTGAGCCACATCAAAGCAATGAAACTGCTGAAGAATCAAAATCCACTGAAAAAGAAATCTCCGATATAGATAAAATTCAAAAAAAGGAAGAACCTCAAGATGCCAATGGAGTACCTCAAGTTATAGAAGGGGAACCTCCAGTCGTGACAGAATCTCAAGACGTAGAAGCAAAAGTTCAAGATGTCAAAGAAGTACCTCAAGATGTCAAAGAAGTACCTCAAGATGTCAAAGAAGTACCTCAAGATGTAGAGACAGAACCTCAAGACGTAGAAGCAGAAGTTCAAGATGTCAAAGAAGTACCTCAAGATGTCAAAGAAGTACCTCAAGATGTCAAAGAAGTACCTCAAGATGTCAAAGAAGTACCTCAAGATGTAGAGACAGAACCTCAAGACGTAGAGACAGAACCTCAAAGTACAAAGGCTGAGCCTCAATTTGTAGTGAAAGAATCTGAAGATGTAAAGGAAGAGCCACAAAATGTAGTGGATGAGCCTCAGGTTGCAGGGAAAGATCCTGAAATTGAAGCTAAAGCAGAAAAGAATAAAGCTAAAGCAGAAAAGAATATCGATAAGACTGACCAGGTTGAAGGTTCAGTTACGTTAGATTCACCAGGTCCTGAGGAAGAGAATCAAGAGAAATCCAGTGATGCAATCACAAAAACTGAAACAGAAGAAGGCACTGATAAAAGTGAGGAGAAAAAAGATGAAACTCATCTCGAAGATGAATTGGTAGAGGAGGAGGAAAAGGATTATAGCCTTCTTAAAAAGGATGAATTAATTAATGAATTTGAAATACTTCTTAAAATTGACGATATAAAATTAGCTGAAAAGAAGATCAAGGAACTAAAACCATTTTACCAGGAAATTGTAGAGTCTGAAAAAAAAGAAGCCTTGCGGAAATTCATGGATGATGGAAGTGTAGAAATAGATTTTAAATATATAGGTGATGCGCTTGATTCTCGATATGCGAATTTAAACGATAAATATAAAGGACGTCGCAACGCTTATTATTCGGAGCTTGAGAAGAGCAAAGAGGAAAATCTTACCCGAAAGCAGGATATCCTTGAAAAACTAAGAGCAATTGTCGATGGAGAAGAAACAAATGCCAGTATCAGTGCATTAAAAAATATAACTAACGAATGGCGTTCCATAGGTCCTGTTCCATCGGTATATGCAAAATCGATGTGGGCCACTTATAATATTCTAATAGATCGATTTTATGACAACAGGAGTATCTATTTTGAATTAAAGGAACTTGACAGAAAGAAAAACCTTGAGTCAAAACTTGAGTTGTGTGAGAAGGCTGAGCATCTTCTCGAGTATGATGTGATTAGAGATGCCGTTAAAGAATTAAACGAACTGCATGAAGAGTTTAAGCATATTGGGCCTGTTCCCAAGGAAATGCAGGAGGTGGTCTGGCAGCGGTTCAAGTCGGCTTCTGATGCAATATATAACCGGCGGAAAGATTATGTGAGTGGTCTCAAAAAAGAACTACATGAAAATCTTGATGCGAAAAAGCAATTAGTGGAAGATGTTGCAAAATTCGATGAGTTTGATTCTGATAAGATATCTGATTGGAATGAAAAAACAAAAGAGATATTAGATCTCCAGAAAAAATGGGAAGCGATTGGAGGCCTTCCACGGGAACATGCAAAGGAAGTTAATAAACATTTCTGGTCAAGCTTTAAATCTTTCTTTAATAATAAGAATAAGTTCTTTAAAAAGCTTGAGAGCCAGCGAGATGAGAACTTACTGAAGAAAGAGGATCTGGTTAAGCGTGCAGAAGGGCTGAAAGAAAGCAGTGATTGGGAAAAAACGGCGGAACAACTGAAGGAACTTCAAAGGGAATGGAAGGATATTGGTCCGATTCCTGAGAAAAACAGGAATGAAGTGTATAAGAAGTTTAAAAAAGCCTGTGATACTTTTTTTAATAAAAGAAGGGAGCATTCTAAAGAGGTTGAGAGTGAATATAAGGTCAATTTGAGGAAAAAGGATGAGATCTGTGTTGAAATAGAAAAAATGGTACAGGAAAAGGTCAAAGATATGGACCGGTTCAAGGAACTTCAGGTATTGTTCAATGGAATTGGTTTTGTGCCAAGAAATACGATTAAAAAGATCCAGAAGAAATATAAAAATGCTACAGAATTGTTTTTAAATAGTTTTGATCTATCTGACACAGAGAAAAGTGAATTGCGATTTGCTGCGGAAGTTGACAAACTAAAGGCAAGCCCTAATGCTGATAAAAGGATCTATCGCAAGGAGGTTGAGGTCCGGCGCCTCATCAGTAAAATTGAAAATGATATAGCCTTGTGGAAAAACAATATTGAGTTCTTTGCTAAATCCAAAACTGCGGATAAGGTGAGAGAAGAATTTAATGAAAAAATAGCAAAAGCAACTGCACAGCTTGAAGAATTAAAGGAGGAATTGAAGGTGTTGAATAAAATTTAAAAAATTACACTTCTATTATTTCAAAATACAATTAAAGAGATTACTTTTGCGATCGTTTTGGGGTTATTCTAAAACTTAATCTGAAGATAAAGCCTCCGTAGCTCAGTTGGTCAGAGCAGTTGATTTGTAATCATCAGGTCGTTGGTTCGAATCCGACCGGGGGCTCTTGATAATCAGGCAGTTACATAAAAAGTAGCTGCCTTTTTTATTTGATAGGACACAAAAAGGGACACAATTTTTCATTTAACTTTTTGTAATAATTTGTCTGATCTTATTTTTAAATCAGGGAAATCATCCCAAACAACCTCATTTAATTTTATTTTCAAATCATTAATTTGAAGTACTCGATTATGCTTAATGGCACGGGATAATTTACTAATTAAGTTTGAAATATAATTTCGTTGGTAAGTTTTAACCATCTCTTTTTTAATTGTTTTTAAAAATATAACCCGTTTATTTTTGATAGCATAAGACTGGCCGGAAATTTGCAAATAATTTGATATTTTAAGTCTATGGAACTCCTGACGATCTTTCTGTAATTGTTCATCATTGATAGATTGAAAAACATTTTGAACAAATTCTTTAGATTTTTGATTAGCAAAAAAATATACTTTTCGTTTACCCCAAATATCAACTTCAATCAAGCCAGATGCATGAAATTCTCTAAAATGATTAAATACACCAGAAGATAGATTAAGAGTCTTTTGCACATCGGATGGAATTAATATATTATTCATTGGAGTAAGAAATAAATTCCAAATTCTAAGTTTTTCAATGTTCGAAAAACATTTAAAAAGTCTAGTTGCTTTATCTAAGTTTCTGATACTCATTAAATCAAATTACATTATAAAAAACATATAAATAAAAGTACAAATAAATAATAAAAAAGCAAAATATATTTTCGTAAAATTATAATGAATACAATTAAAAATAAATATTATGAATCCTTTTGAAGTATTAGAAAATAAGCTAGATAAAATTGAAAGGTTGATTTCGTCTAACAAACAGAAGGCGGAAAATAAGCAGCGATATGTCAACTTGACTGAATTTGCTAAATATTCAGGATTGTCAAAACATACGATTTATTCTAAGTTAAGTAGGGGTGTAGGCACTGGTATTCCTGGAGCGTTCAAAAGTGGACCTAAACAATGGCTTTTCGATTTAGATCAGTGGGATAAATATCTTGAAGTAAAAAAGGCTGAATTTGAAATATGAAACGGTTCATTGATTCAGATTGGTATAATCAAGATTGGTTTTTAAATCTAAATCCAACTTACCGAGATTTTTGGTTTTTCATCTTTACATCATGTGATTGTGCTGGGATCTGGGCTCCAAGTGTTACACGATACCAGTTATTAAGTGGGGTGAAAATTAATTTCAAAGATTTTATCAAACAAATTAATTTTGAGAAAGAACGAATTATAAAACTTAAAAATGGAAATTACTTCATAAAGAATTTTATTCCATTCCAATATACCAAAAGTAAGTTAAGACTTGATACAATTAAAAATTCAGCCCATTTAGGCGTATACAGATGCCTTATCCAGAACCAGGTAGATATAAACCTAATCGAACCTAAAATTGAGATTATAACGCAAATTTCAAAAAGACCCCTTAAAGACGCCTTGGAGACCTCTACAAGACATCGAAAAGAGGAATCAATGGGCTATAAGGATAAAGATGAGGATAAGGATTCAGATAAGGATGAGGATAGGGATTCAGATAAGGAAAATAACTATGGACAACAGTTAGATGATTTCTTGAAGGAGGGTGAAAAAAAAACAGAACCTCATAAATGGGATGGTGTGGCCCAAACCCTTTTTGGTATGAATTTCAGAGAATGTGATTCTGATCAACAAGATACAGTAAGGGAACACTTTGAAGGTGACAAGGTCCCGTTTTAATCATGGTTAATATAATTGACAATACTTACGAGTTAATAAAATTGACCCCCGATTGTAATTGCGGAACGACCTGGAAATATCCCAATATACACGGAATTACTTATTATCCGGTATGTGATAAATGTAAAACAAAATACGTCTATACCTGCGGTGGTAATGCTAAAAGATACAGGCTACAATCTGAAACGGTTCGATTGTGGAATGATATAATTAAAATTCTTTCGAATTATAATGAATCGGTTGGTGTAAGACAGCTGTTTTATCAACTTGTAAAAATTGGTTGGCCGAAAACAGAAAAATTTTCAAAAAAAGTAAGTAGTGAAACCGGAGTTATGCGGAAACGCGGTGTGATACCTTTTGACAGTTTTTCAGACAGTACCAGGTTTTATCATAAACAGCGTTCATACAATGGATTAGCGGAAGCACTTGAATATTGGCAGGATAATTATAGACGTGCAATATGGTTGGATCTTGATTTTCTTGTTGAGGTATGGATTGAAAAACTAGGTCTGATCAATACTGTTTTTCCTGTAACAAATGAATTTGATATTCCACTTATGCCATGTAAAGGATTTGCCAGTATTTCTTCACTGTATGATGTGGCAAAGAATGCAGACATTAAAGGGAAACATATTATCATTCTTTACTTAGGAGATTTCGATCCAAGCGGGGAGTTAATAAGCGATACAATAAAGGATACTCTAAGTAAGTTTCAGGCAAATGTATCCCTGGTTAGAATTGCTCTTAATTCCCATCACATTGATTTGTGGAACTTGCCGACTAGACCCACAAAGGATACAAATCATTCCCGGAAATTCGAAAGCGAAGTAAGTGTTGAACTTGATTCAGTGGATCCTGATACATTAAGAAATGAATTGCGATTACAGATAGAATCAATAATACCGAAAGAAGTATTAGAGGGTGTCCGAAAAATTGAGGCAGCAGAAAAGGACACACTGGCAAAATTATCATTAAGCTAGTCATGACTACCTCAATGTTAAATATAAATAAAATGAAAAGTGAAAGTGTGGTATTCGGAATATTAAAGATAGCGCGTGAATTAAAAAAAGAGGGATGCAGCTATCCAGAAATTTATCGGTATCTGATCTCCAAGGCAAAGATGGAACATGACGAGGCAATACTAATAATTGGAAAAGTATGAGAGAAAAGGAAATTGATAGATTAAAGAAAACTATTCAGTACCTGGAAGAAAGGTCTGAAGAGCTGAGAAGTAAAGGAATGTATCAGGCTAGTATTATCTACCAGGACAAAGCAGGCAGTTACAAGAGAAGATTAAAACGATGGTATTCTGTAAAGTATGTATAATCAGGGGGTTAGGCACGTCAAGAACATTTCAAGGTAAAAAACTAATACCGCTCTGTAGGCAGAATATTTACACCTTAAAATTCTTCTTACATGCAAGAAACTTGAAATATTTTGAAATTAGACAAAGAAGCTCAGAAATATTATGATTCGATTGTCGATGAGTACGGAATAAAAGATGAGGCCGGAAAATTGATACTTCTTGTTGCACTGGAAGCATTTTCGCGAATGCGCGAAGCCCAGGATGCAATTAAAAAGCATGGAATTGTAACGCTTGATAGCAGCAACAGGCCGAAACCAAACCCGGCGTGCCAGGTCGAAAGAGATTCGAGATCCCAGATGCTACAAGCTATTAAACTACTAAAATTAGATATTACATTGGAATGATGAGAAAGTTGAAAAACAGGTTTGGTATCACCCATGATGATCTATGGTTTTTTATTGACGATGTGAATATCGAATTTATAAGGGTATGTGCCGAACCTGAGGAAAAAAAGCAATTTATTGAAAAGATGTTGAAGAAGTGGGATTTGGTAAAAGACAGGTTTTTAGAAGCCTGGAATGATGGATTAAATGTTTACGAGGTTTTTAAATGTCCTCCTTATACTGATGGCACAAAACAAGGTGATAACCTGCCTAAAATTTTAGAATATGAGAAAGCAAAAAAATAAATGAAGTATAGAAATATGATTGATTTCTATTTAATAATTACGACCTATCAACGGGAAAAAAATGTTCAAGGAGGAGATTTTGGAGATACTCGCTGCTTGAGTTCATTGAAAAAAATATACTCAATGTTTCAGGGTGAAACATTTGAAGGTTTGAATTTTCGGCCAAATATTCGTGGCTAAGTCGTTAGATTTCAATTGGTTAGAAACGCTTAACTATTCAATCACTATTTAATTAGTAACAAATCAATAACATTGAATTTTAACAGTTAATCAACTGGGAGGTTCATTTTCTTCAGCAGCGCGATATACCTTGGATTGTCTTTCAATTGATCATGTAAATTTAACTCGCACCTGATATAAGCCATGAACATATCCCGTATTTCATAGTCCTTTTCAAGACAATCCATCGCTTTATCATAATTATTCAATTTTATATATCTTTTCGCTTTGAGACTGCCAGGCATAAAACAGTCATTTCCATACTTCTCATTCATCTTGAACATTTCCTCAATGGCAGCAATATGCCTCTTTTCATGAAAGGCATTTACTACCGCTGCCCTGCCTTCTTCATTCCACCGCCCTGCGACTTTTTTATCCCACATTTCATTCCACTTTTCATAGTCTCCATTTCTATATGCGGCATTCATGTGCATATTAAATAAACTACCACTAGCAAAGCGATCATTAGGGTCAATGGAGAGGGCTTTTTCCAAATGACTTATGGCAGATTGATCATTGCCATCCGCTTTCATGACTGCTGCATATAGCCCCAGAATCAAAGGTTTCAACGGATCCAGATCCAATGCCAGATTCGCCTGGATCACTGCTTCATCTAACCTGCCCAGTAACATCAGTAAATGAGAATAATATATTCTACACATTGCATCATTGGGATTCAACTCAAGCGATATTAAAAATTCCTCTTCCCCTTTTACCCAGTCAAATTCAGTCCATACTGTGACCAAAGCTTTTACATAATGTGCTTGCGCTGATTCGGGGTCCAGTTCAAGGGCCTTGTTCAGATATTGATATACCTTGGGTAGCGTTACAGATTGTTGAAGAATTTTAAAAAATGTTGCATGCATCCACCAGGCACTTGCCAGGCCTGCATAGGGGTCGGCCCATTCAGGATCTTTTTCAATAGCAAGTTGAAAATAATCTAATGATTTTTGCAAGGAATCCCGATCAAGTTTTTCCCAATAAAATTGCCCTCTCAGATAAGCATCATATGCCTCCTTATCAACTACCCTGTATTCAGCCAGCATTTTTTCCTCTTCCGGAGTCAATATAGCATTTATTTCATCAGAGATCTCTTTTGTAACCATGTTGTACAAATTCAGGATCTGGCTTTTTTCCACTTTGAAATCACGAATCCAGAGTTGCTTTTCTTCCGGGTAAGCACTCATGGCTTTTAGTCGTAAGCATACACTATCCCCTAAACACATTACTGAAGGTTCAATTACAGTATTAATGCCTAAATCTGAAGCTATTTCCGGTATGGATTTCTCAGTATCTTTATATGTTTTTGATGTTGTTGTTGAAATAACACGCAGCGCACTGATTTTTCCAATATCTCCTATCATTGCGTCATGCATGCCGGCTAAATAATAATCCAATGTATCAGTACCTGTATAATTTACGCAGGGAAGTACCAGAACTGATTGATCTTGTTCTGATGGTGGATTTATGACTCTTGGTAGAAAATAATACAAAGCAAAGGCCAGCATAGCGATAACCATTATTCCAATAACGATCGTTGTTCTTCCAAAACTCAATGGTCGAATCAGTTCCCCTGAATCAATGGTAAAATCCAGAACGCTCTCATCACTGCAGCTAACTTTATATATGCCAATAGGTTTACTGACACCTTTTAAAACCTGTTCGCCAAGAAATCCTATTTCTAATCCTCCTTTGTTTTTAATATCGTTGTAGACAGTCTCAGAAATAATAATGTCATTCATTTCAGTGACACTGTGGATCCTCGAGGCGATGTTCACACCATCCCCTAATACATCTTTCTTTTCAAAGATTACTTCCCCCTGGTGTAGGCCAATACGTACCGGGATGTTCAATTCCGTAGTTGCCTTTTGAATGGATAGAGCGCACATCACTGCATCGATAATAGAGGAAAAGCTGGCTAACGTACCACTCTCCATTTCTTTAAGCCATCGACCATTGAATTTTTTGATCAATCGCTTGTGGATTCGTTGATTTTTTCTGAGGATTTCAAACGCTTTCTTCTCATCTTCCTTTAGCAGGGAAGTATAGCCAACGATGTCGCTGAACATGATCGCCGCTAACTTGCGCTGTGCCATGGCTGTTTGTGGTTAAATAAAATCAGCCGCACGAAAACCTATCTTAATACAAGTTAAGAAAAATTAGAGAAAGTCAAGAGTAGCTGTAAGCCAAATACTAAAAGGGTCTCAACTATGAACTTTTACACGGCTTTTTTTGTTATTAAATTAAAACTATACGGTGTATAAACGTATTGAGTTTATATAACAGTTTGTGTTTAACTGTGGATAGGAAATAAATAGTAATTGACTAACATCCAGAGAGTCAGATAGAATCCGAGAAAGAAGGTGGAACGTTCTAATGAAGCAATAATTATGGAGCATACAACTCATCATTTCAGGATCGATAATATCGACTGTTATGCAGTCAGCGAAGGAAGATTTTCCTATTTGCCTCCGCAGTTTCCGCCCCCTAAAACACTGCTCTTCAAAAATGCACCTGAAGAGGAACTCAATAAAACACTCAGGAAACACAATATCGAGCCGGATAACTGGCCGTGTTGGGTGAGCGATTATACCTGCCTGGTAATCATAACAGAAGAGGAAATCCTGCTGGTGGACACTGGTTTGAATGATCGTGCAGTACATTGCGGGAAACTCGTAGACAATCTTAAAACCGTGAATATTAAACCGGAAGACATTTACAAAATCCTGATCACCCATGCCCATCCGGATCATATCAATGGCATTACCCA
>CAYMFU010000015.1:0-4796 GCA_964389805.1 uncultured Roseivirgaceae bacterium
TTATTCACGCATGATGGAGGTATTAATTGGAAAGAATCTGAAACGGATCTTGAATTGTCAATTTTCAATACTCATTTTATTAACAAGGATATAGGTTATGTATCAGGAAATCATGGGAGTATTTTTAAATCGTCCGATGGAGGTGTTACCTGGGAAATTGATTATAAGCATTCAGAAGTAGACATATTGGCTATGCATTTTATTGATACGCTGACAGGCTGGGCTTGTGGTTCTCGCAACACCATTTTACTTTTCAAAAATGATGGATTAACATCAGAATGGACTGCACAAACAATTCTAATCGAACAGCCAGGAATAACCTGGCGGGATATTTTTTTTATAGATGATCAAACCGGCTGGATTGTAGGAAATGGAGGAGCGGTATACCGTTCGGATGATGGAGGTAAGTCATGGATAAAGGAAAGTACTGGTCTTTTCGAGAATTTAAATGCAATCCATATGATCAATAACCAAAAAGGCTGGATCGTGGGTGACAATGGGGTGATTTTAACATATACACCACGGTCTTGATCCGTAACATTATGTTAAATAAGATACATGCCCTCATTAAATTCAAATCAATGAAAGGGTAGGGGTTACACTTTATTTTTTGACATAATCTTTTCTGATAGCCACTGCAAAAGCTTCCCAGTGTTCTTCCGTCATCCGCGTTGGAGTAAAAAGACAAATTCCGGCCGCTCCATTTTCTATTGATTCACGAATAGCATCTTCCAGCTCCCCAGGGACCAATCCATGATTTTCAGGATCTGGCTCATCGGTTTTATTTTCCGGTTTAGGACAGATAAATAACCCACTATAAAGGGGCATCCTGTTATCGATCGAGGTAACGCCTTCCTTGCTGACTTCTCCAATCCATCGTGTACCTTTTAAATAAAAATCATTATAATTCATAGGGTAAAAAGCATCCAGGTTCCACTTATCCCATTCCTGGCGGACTATTTTCTTTGCTATGGAATTTGGACCTGGAAATACAGCCGCATTGATTTCTTTGCCCTTATCATGAACCATATCGGCCAGTCGGTTTACAATACTGGTGATCAAATCATATCTATATTGCTTCCATTCCTGAATTTCTGAAGGATCTTCTACAGATCTAATATCCATTCCAGATATTTCTTTAAATCCATCCACACAATGATCGCAATAGCAATAATCATAATCCGGATATTCCCTGTCCATAACAAGTCCATATTTTTCCCATAATCCTTCTGCAAGTATGACATCGGGAAAACGTATATAATCCAGGTGGATACCATCAACTTCAGGCAGATCAGCTATTCGCCCATATAGATCAGTGAGAAAAAGATACACTTCTTCACGGTTTGGACATAGAAACTTATAGTAATCGACATATGCTGGCTTATCGAAGGCGGATTCTCCATTTCCGTTTATAGCATAAAGATCAGGATCTAAATTGGAGTTGTCACGCTGTAACATAGTAGGTATCCATGTGTGAAACTCAAGACCAAGTTCTTTTGCAATTCCACCAACACGCTTGTATGTTTCCGGGTCATGACCGCCATTATACATTAGGCCTATGATGCCTTTATTTTTATAGTCTGTGAACTGATCTATAAGTTCCTGATCGGTTTTATTCCGGGGACCACTCAACCAGGCATACACCGGGACTTTAATATCAGAAAGCTGATCAATCTCACTTGAAATGTCTTTTCCATTCTTTGTGCTTGAAGTGCACGCCATAAATCCCAAAAATATTAATAGAGTAAATAGTTTATCCATGATTTTATTTTGTTAAAAATATCTCTACAAAATTAAGAGGATTTTTGAACCGAACAATTATGATCATCACGAATATGGCATAATAGTGCTCGTTTTTTTATATTTCTCTGCCTTAGTTCCAGGATCATCTGTGATTCTTCGTATTTAATAGATCTAATGCATTAAGTAGGCTTGGAAATTTGCGGGTGATATTCTATCTTTTGGAAGACTAGAGGAGCACAATAGTAAATCATTAAAATAATTCCCAATTCTTATAATCTAATAATCCCCTTTTGACTTAAAAACTTAAAGAAATATAAAATGTCAAAAATTGCAATTATAACTGGAGCCAAAGGAAATCTGGGTAAAGCTGTAACACAAAAAATGGCTAGTACCGGATATTCGGTAATTGGGACAACAGAACCAGGGAAAGATGATCAATCCGGGGATGAACAAGTGACCTATAAAGCAGTAAACCTGACCGATCCCGAGGCAGCTCATTCATTTGTGGAGGAAGTTATATCTATCCATGGCAAGATTGATGCTACAATCTGTCTGGTTGGCGGATTTGATATGGCTACTTTACCAGAAACTTCTCATGAGGCCTTACAAAAAATGATAAATCTGAATTTTTTTACTGCATTTAACACTATACAACCTATTCTCAGGTTATTGAAAGACCAAACTGAACGGAAAAGCATCATATTAATTAGTGCTAAACCTGTTTTCGAACCAGATGTCGCTAAGGAGGTTTTTCCATATGCATTGTCAAAAACAATGATCCTTAAGATGGCAGAGGTCATCAATGCTGACTCCCGGAAGAGTAATACTATTGCTACTGTTATTGTCCCAGGTATCATCGATACTCCACCAAACAGGGTAGCTATGCCGGACGCTAATTTTGCGAACTGGGTAGGCCCAGAAAGCATCGCTGAAAAAATAGCCTTTATATGCGGGGCAGGAGGGGAGGACCTCCGGGAAACGGTACTTAAGATCTATGGAAATTCATAAAAGTTAATTGTGCAGCAAGACTTAAAACGGATCGAATAAACACCCAGATAGATGCAGCACTTGAGATCAGCGGAAAACTTCCGAGATATTATAATATTAAGCGATTAGTTTTTCTTAACTATTAGATGATAACTCGTGTTTGGATAATATCTTATGTCATCTTCTTTATATGTCAAAATTTCGGCATCCTCAAATGAATTGGCTATAACGCGCAAATCTTCACAATATCCCAAAGTTTTCATTCTCCATTTCTCATATAGGTTAGCCCCATGTATTGAAGGTTCACAAACAACAATTCCTTTTTTACAAACTCTCCAAATTTCCTTAAGCGCTAGTTCTGCCTTCTCCTGTCCCAATTGTTCCAGCACATGATTTGTATAAACCACATCATATGAATTGTCCTCCATGTTTAGATCGCATATATCAGCAAGGAACAGGTTATTCTTAAACGTGCTATCCCATAAATTTGTCAAACTTGAAGCTAACCTGGCATTTGTATATTCAAATCCGTGAATATCGATTTTGCTGTTCAATTTATTTAGTAGATAAATATTAAGACCGGACCCACATCCCGCCTCAAGCACAGATGGATTATCAATATCCATACAAAGCTTATTTACAGAATGAATTAATTCCAGGCGGGCAGCTCCATTTATTGCCCAGTATATTTTGCCCTCGATTTTAAAAAGCCCCCTTTTCTTCAGGGCTTCCAGAGTTTCATAGGAATGATTCTGATAGCGATTAAATGATGATTTTCCATGTTTAAGACGATATTTTAATATCCCCTTAGCTTGTCCAAGTAAATGATAGAAGTGTTCAATAGAAGCTAATTCCACTAAATCATTTTTAGTGTTCTCTACATAATCATATATGTCACTATTAGAAGCACTGAGTCCATTTTGTGCAATGGCTTGATTCAAATGTTGCTGAACATCTTTATAGAAGAGAGGGCCATACTCCGGATGAGAAGAATTCCTCAAATCATTTATTGCAACTTCTTCAGATACATTATTTTTACTATTCTCAATTAATATTTTACCAGAATACATTTATCAAATATTTCACCTCATAACTGAAACATAAATAAATCAAATATAATGTTATATTAAATCATTTATGTTACTTGAAGTTCTGATTTTAAATCCCTTCTATATACAATCTATAGAATTCATTCAACACATATTGTAAAGTTATCAAGAATGGTTAAATTGAGAAAAAGACATAAAAAACCAAATTACATGCTATAAACTTTAAATAATACAACTATGAGAACTGTTTGTCGTCAGCATATTCCGGAGTCCAATCCATATAAAATTAAGAGGTACATTCATTAAATCAAAGTTGTTTTTTGCACATCAAAATCCATCTTTCTTTTCATTAAAGTCCGACGTTTGAAAATAAAGTGTTTCTTGCAAGTGATTTTACGGGAATCGCTGGAGATATGTTATATAATGTACTTGTGTTATGGCTTCTCCCGCGCTTGAGGGGAATTAATATAGCTTTACAAAAATCAATTGATCATTTCTAATAGCCTGCAAGAACTCTTTGGACATTTGTGGAAGATTGAAGGGGCGAAGCATGAAGAAGTGATCAGATGGTTATTTTAGGGAAGCGCCAGAAACCAAGGGAACAAGTGTGAATGGCAAAAGTGTGCAGATCTAAAAAATATCAACCACACCTAATCAGGTTAGCTATAATATGAAGATAAATAATAAATATTGTATCTTGGATAAGTCAATACTATCGATGCAGATTATTTTACAAAGACTATAGAAAAAATGATATAACAAGCATAATTATTTAGAATAAAAAAACTTGTAGATATTTTATAATCCTAAATTTAAAATTATGAAATCAAAATTATTCCTGCTTACATTTTTTGTCTTGGGTATGATTGGATGCCAGGAGAAAACTAAAACAAATGATGAGCAATCAAAACCCACAGTTAAAAAGGAGGTGGCTTTTTCTCAAACAACGGAAATCCCAGAAAGTATCACAACACCTGATGAGGTAGAAACTCGTATAGGAACACTGAAATTCTTTGA
>CAYMFU010000016.1:0-3663 GCA_964389805.1 uncultured Roseivirgaceae bacterium
ATGAAGGAATTGGGTATGGCGCACCCTATTTTTGCTTGTGACAGGCTCGTTGATCCCAAATTTATTGAATATGCAGGTGAAGAAAATATAGAGGGGATAGTCTCAACGAAACAGTATAAGCCTGACATGAGTAATCCAAAATACAGTGATTTTCATAATGCTTATATCAAACGATTTGAAATGGAGCCGGATGTATTTGCAGCTCATGCATATGATGGAATGAACATAATCATTGAATCCGTTGAAATTGCAGGATTGAACCGTGCAAAGATCAGGGACGTAATGTTGGATCTCGAAACTTTTCAGGGTTATGAGGGAGTTACCGGGACTATGTATTTCGATGCTTCCTGGAATGATATTGGTGAAATATTTATGGTTAAAATAGAGGGCGGAGAATTCGTGTATTTTCCCAGGCCAAAATTTAAATCAGGAAAGTCAAGCAGTAGTATAAAGGAAATTTCAGATAAATAATTCTATCCATGGAAAATGAAGGTTGTAATACGGATCAGATTAACCTCGATACTTTGGCATATCAAAATGCAGGAAGACATAATAATCCATCAGGAACGATTATAGATGTTAATGGAGTAAAAATCGGTGGGCAGGAGATCGTAATAATGGCCGGACCATGTGCTGTTGAAAGCCATGATCAACTTATAGCTACTGCAATGGCGGTACAGGATATAGGAGGCAATATCCTTCGGGGTGGGGCCTTCAAACCCCGTTCATCCCCTTACAGTTTTCAGGGATTGGAGGAGCAGGGGCTTAAATTATTGAAAAAGGCCAGGCAATTGACTGGATTGCCAATTATCACTGAGGTAATGGATACACGTACAGTTGAAATGGTTTGCACCTACGCAGATGTATTGCAGGTGGGGTCGCGAAACATGCAAAATTTTCCTTTATTGAAGGAGGTTGGGCAGTGCAGAAAGCCTGTTATGCTTAAACGGGGCATGAATGCGACATTAGATGAATATCTCCTGGCAGCAGAATACATTCTGGCCGGAGGAAATAAAAATGTCATTCTATGTGAACGAGGTATCCGTTCATTTGAAACCTCCTATAGGAATACGATGGACCTGAATGCTGTTCCGATGTTGAAGAAATTAAGCCACCTTCCTGTTATCGTAGATCCCAGTCACGGTACAGGTCATGCATGGATGGTGCCCGATCTTGCAAAAGCTGCTATAGCAGTTGGGGCTGATGGAATACTTGTAGAAGTCCATAATAATCCGGATAATGCTTTATGTGATGGCCCGCAATCACTTTCAATCGAACAGTTCAGGAATATGATGAAAGACTTGAAAGCCTTGTCGAAAGCCCTGGGCAGAGGATTGTGCATTTCAGAAACTGCTTTTTGATCCTATCTCACGAATGGATTATATAAAAAACCTTTTTCAGATACTGGCGGCTATTATTGTTATCACAGGTATGGGTATGAAAAATCCAACCAGGGGAATGATGACAGGCGATAAGATGCCTTTCATAAAAAATCAGGTTTTGGAACCGGGGCAGGAAAATGTAAAAATAAAAATAGGTCTTTTACTACCGGCCTCTTCTGACAAAGATCTTTTGTCCAGATCAGCATTACAAGGGGCAGAGTTGGCTATAGATATCGCTAATGCAGGTGGTGGATATAAAGGCGCTGAGTATGAAATTGTGGTTCGGACTGCGGAAGGATTATGGGGTGCCGGTTCGAAGGCGTCTGTAGATTTTGTACATGAAGATAATGTGTTGGCAATAGTTACAGCAGTGGATGGCCGGAATGCACACCTTGCAGAGCAGGTGGCATCAAAATCACAGGTCGTACAAATAGCCACGCGTGCCACAGAGGAAACCCTTTCACAAGCATATGTCCCATGGTTTTTTAGAATAGTTCCAAATGACAAGCAACAGGCTGATGCTTTGATTGATGAAATATATGTGGAGCAGGAAATCAGCCAGGTTCATCTTCTGTATGAGCTTGGCTATGACTATGAAAATAGCGCACTTACATTTAAGAAGAGGCTAAAAAAACGTGGATTTAAACTATCCGGACAATCGACTTATTCCGTTTCAGAGGAAGAATTTAATAGCACCATTAACGAGAGGACAGAGGCATTGATTGTATTCGGATCATTTGTATCGGCACAGTCTATTCTGGATATAATTAGAGATCATAATCCTTCTATACAGGTGTTTGGATCCTTAAATATGACCAGCGATGGGATGATCGGTTCAAAGTATACTCCGGGATGTGAGGGAGGCATATTCGTGTCATCAAAGTTTTGTTTTACTACTTCCGGCCAAGTTTTTAAAGATAAATATATGGCAAAGTATAACCAGATGCCTAATCCTGCTGCTTCATATGCATTTGATGGTATTAACTTAATTATAGAAGCTGTTCAGAAAGCCGGGCCTGATAGATTAGGAATAAGTAATGCCCTGAGGGAGATCGATTATTTAGATGCAGCAACCGGTCCTATTCGTTTCGATAGTAAGGGCAATCGAATATCACCGGTTTTCATGATTCGTTTAATCAAAGGCCATCCAGTCATTCTTAATCCATAATTGATCTGGGTTATATTATCTAAAGATATTAGAACTTTCCCAATGTAGCAGATGTTCTTAATACAGGACATTGATCAAAATTGATTTCTGCTCCGGGAATATGAACATAAGAACCGCATGCCTTACCCTCACTTTTATTATATCAGGAATTTATACATCACCTCCACAGATTCCATTCCTGATGAACGAGGTGAAACGGCCTTTGATGAAAATGGAAATATTATATACTCAAGTAGTTATTTCTGGGATCGGGATGACCAGGAATGGTATCTCTGGGGAAAAATGGAATTTCACTATGATCAGGTTGGGGGAGATACATCCTCCCTAATATATCAGCAGCATTTGCAGGAAAACAAAATGGTTCTATGACGTGGATGGAGATTTAACCCTTTATATGGATTATGCCCGGCTGAGGATAAGGAAGACTGGGCATTGTTTTCAAAAACCTTTTATAATTATCGAAAAGGGTTTGTTATGGGCACATCTGAAAATTATCCGGATAAAATCACTATATATCCTAATCCCACAGGATCACTGCTGAGGATTGATGGTATTGAAACCCAACTTAAAATTGATGTTTATTCTACCACTAGAAATATCATGCTATATGAAAGAATATCGAATACCCTTTTTGATATTTCGATGCTCCAAAATGGGGTTTATATTATTATCTTGCATCGGGCAGGGAGGGCCCCTTTAACAAAGAAGATAATCAAGCAATAGCGATCACTCAACCCACTAATCATTACCACTTACACTGCCACCGGCACTGCTGCTGACCCTTTCTTTGTCCGGATTGCCTTTGTATCGAATACTGCCTCCACTGCTAGCCTTGGCATCGATTTGATCTGTGACTGTGATTTTTATGGATCCTGCTGAACTGGCAGATAGATCGGCGATTTTACACTCCAGGTCATAAGCACTTACTGAACCGGCACTGCTTACATCAACCTCAATTTCATCGACAGTTCCTTCAGCATTAAAATTGCCGGCACTGCTTACATCCAGTTCCATTTGCCCAACATTGAAGATCAGGTCTGCTTTGCCTGCACTGGATACATCCATTTCCATTCTATCGCTGGTGATTGCAGTTTCCGTAGAAACATTGGCTGC
>CAYMFU010000017.1:0-64702 GCA_964389805.1 uncultured Roseivirgaceae bacterium
TTTATAAAATCATCTCCAGGAATACCCTGTATATGTTCTTCAATCAAAGTATCTCCTTCTACCAGAAAATTGATCTTGTTTGGGGAAAGAAAGTGCTCTAAATCCAAACCATAGATCCTGGAGGCATCAGCTACTTTCACATAGTAGTAATCAAAAAGGTCATTAATTCGATTTACAATCCTTACCCGGAAAGGTTTAGTATTCCCATAAACACATAAATCGACTCGATCAATATACAAGTGATCCATTACAGAAACATCTCCATCAGCTTTTAGAATAGCATATATCATTTTAAGTGAATCATGGATATGCTTTTCCTCACTCTGCTGGTAAAAGACGGTTTCCCATAAGGTGTCGTGTCCTTTCTGATCAAAAAGAGGAATGGAACTGGTATACCGGGCCAAATCATCGTACTGTATACCTAAATCCTGTTCTCTTCCATAGGTTTGAAGATATTCCCTCAGATGCGGGCTGATCTTATATATTTTCTTCTTTTTGGATATAATCGCCATAGGTTCTAATGTGATGCACAAATGTACATAAAAAAATAGGCAAATATTTTCTAAGGAAAGTCTAGAAATCAGTGAGTTCACGAACAATAATTTCCTGCCCTTTTCCATACCACATTCTAAATGATTCTGACGGATTCTCGTAGGATGGAATATATTGGTTTAATTTTGATATATCAAAGCTCTTCTCTTGTATACCTGCACCTGCCTTCTCAGCATCAATAGCATTACATGCCTGTTCATATTGCCCTGAAACCGGGATCATCAATACCGGCTTTCCAAGATACATGCACTCACATACTGTTTCAAATCCCGCAGTGGTTACCATTCCTTTACATTGTGCCATTTTCTTCAGAAATTTATCAGCATTTAATTGATGAAAGGTTAAATTTTCCCCTATTATTTTTGTTTCAGGTTCACCTTTCCTATCCCAAAAGATCTCGAGACGTATGGCAGGATTTTTTAAACTCCAGTCTATAATTTCCTGGCTATACCCATCATTTACTATATATCCAAGTATAAAATCACTATTAGTCCTTTCAATGTGATGAAGCTGATTCCTTAATAAGGGAGGCACTATCACCGTGTTTTTTACTTTTGCAGGGTAATAAGAAACAAAAGATAAAGCCAGTTTTTTATACGCTCCAATTGAGTTTAAATAGTTGTTGATCAGAAATAGCTTTTTATGGGGGAACCTTCCCCTGGCGTATTTAAAATTGGGATGGTCAGTCAAAAAGGAATGCCCGATAGCAAAAGACTTCAGTGATGGTTTGAAAAAAAGATTATAAAATCCGCCCAAAAAATCATAAAAGTTTATCAGTGCATCAGGTTTTACTTGCTTGACAACCTGATTTATCCTCTTCAGACTTTTAAAATACCGTTTTAAATACCTGGCATTATAGATAATGGAATAAATAAGCCGGATAGATTTATTATGAGAATCACTAATAAAATTTGGGCTGTAAAGGGGCTCAACAGGAACGCTAAAAGCGTTTAGAAAAAATCCGGGTATTTGTCTGCGGCGGCTTTTTCCAATAAAGATATGAAGTACTTCGTGTCCGTTTTTTGTCAGGATCTGATACAGGCTTATGGCTTGTGTCATATGACCCCGGCCTTCACCCTGGACTAAAAAGATGAATCTTTTATTCCCGGATGTCATATCCTATATTTATGATTTAAAATATCCTTAACTGGATGATCTTTTATTATCTATATAGCCTACAGCATCTTTAATGGTTTCAAAATTCTCAGCATCGGTATCGGGAATTTTAATATCAAATACCTGCTCAAACTCCATGACAAGTTCAGCATAATCGAGAGAATCTATTCCAAGGTCTTTAATGAAATTCGCATCTGGAGTGACTTCAGTTGAAGATATTCCCAATTTATCAACCAATATCTCAGTTATTGTTTCTGTCGTATTTTTCATTCAAAGTATCTATTTGCTCTAAACTAATATATTTATCACTGATATAAAAAACACCCTCAATAAAAAACTCTATTAATCAAAATCGTAACACAAATTCCGATCCCTCATTGAGTTTTGATTTTACAGATATCGTTCCAAGATGTTGTCTCATGATCTGTTTCGATAAACTGAGGCCAATGCCCGAACCACTCCTTTTGGTTGTATAGAAAGGTATAAAAATCTTTGATTGTGCTTCTTCGTCAATACCAGGACCATTATCCTTTACGGAAATAACTATATGCTTATTATCCTTCAGGAAAGCAGAAAGTACAATGTTCTTATCGGATTCTTCTCTTAATGCCTGTATAGCATTTTTTATCAGATTGATCAAGACCTGTTCTATCAATTCCTGATCAATCTTGATTTTCAGGTCAGCTGGTATTATTGACCGTTTGTATTCAATTTGATTCTGATCTATTTCATGTTTCATCAGCAACTCAATATGCTCAAACAGATCGCTAATGGCAACCTCGGCAAATTTCGTTTTTGGGATATGTGTTAAACTCCTGAAATCTGTTACAAAGCGTACTAGTCCTTCGCTTCGTTTTAATATGGTCTTGATAGCAAGGTGAAGATCTTCAAGATCATCCCTGGTCAATTCTTTCTCCTCTCCATCCCCATCAATTCTATATTTGATATCTTCCTCCAGGGTATTGGCAAGGGATGAAATGGGTGTCACAGAATTCATGATCTCGTGAGTCAAAACTCGAACAAGCTTTTGCCATGCTTCCATTTCATTCTCTTCAAGCTCACTTTGTATGTTTTGTACAGAGACAAGTTTGAACTCCTCGTCTTTTAGAGTTAATTCTATAGCAAACACAGCTAACTGCACGGTTTCTTCATTATTAATAATTTTTATCAGATCACGCCCCCCGGTTTTTAACATTTCAATACTATTTACAAGGCCTTCGCTAATCTTCCTTAATTCCCTGATGTTGTTAATATGGGTTATTCTAAATAGACGCTTTGCAGCTGTATTGATGATCTGTACTTCACCGGCTTTATTAAAGGTAATAATGCCTATACCTACATGCTGGACTATCGTTTTAAGATACTGATATTTAGCGTCCTTATCTGTGTCAGATGCTTTCAGCTTATTTATTATCTCATAATAATGTTCAACAAGAGTATTGTAATATTCCCCTTCACCCGGACTAAAATTAGGGTTTAAAAGATCCTGATTCTTTAGGGTCTCAAAGAAACTGTTGATTTCAATATTGGTCTTATCAATGAACCTGATCAAAGAAACCACCTGAATTACAGCGAGAATGCTAACCAGACCTACAGTAAGGAGGAGAGAATCAGTCGCCAATAAATTTGCAAGTAGCAAAATGCTAAGTGCAAGGACAACGACCCTGATTATAATATTGAATTTATAGTTGCTATAAACCATGCTTTTCAAGTCTTCTATACAATGAAGCTCTCGTTAGCCCTAATTCTTTTGCCGCCTTTGATATATTGCCATTGTGCTTATTAATCGCTTTCCGGATCGTTGATTTTTCTACCTCGTCTAAATCAAGAGTCTCATGTAATTGTTCATCAGAAACATCTCCTGATTGTGAAAGGAAGAAGAAATCCTCAGACATTAGAGTATTTTTATCACTCATGATTACCGCCCTTTCAATGGCATGCTGTAATTCCCGAATGTTCCCCGGCCATTTATATTTCTCGAATTTTTTTAATGTGGACGCGCTTATAGATTTCGATACTTTCCGGTACTTTCTGCAATACATATCAACGAAATGTTCTGAAAGCACTTTGATGTCTTCCATCCTTTCCCTCAGTGCGGGCAAATGGATCTCAACTGTATTTATACGATATAATAGGTCCTGTCGGAAAGTATTTTCACTAACCATATCATAGATAGGCATATTAGTGGCACAGATTAACCGTATGTCAATAGGTATTGATTTATTTGTGCCAATTCTGATCACCTCACGTCGTTGTAGGGCAGTCAGTAACTTGGACTGTAAAGGCAAACTTAAATTCCCGATCTCGTCAAGAAATAAAGATCCTCCATTTGCAACCTCAAACCGGCCGGCCCTGTCTTCCTTAGCATCTGTGAAAGAACCCTTTTTATGACCAAAGAGTTCACTTTCAAACAGAGTTTCAGTGATTGCTCCCATGTCCACATTAATGAAGACCTGTTCCTTTCTGATAGATTTCTGATGTAATGCACGGGCTACCAGTTCTTTTCCTGTCCCGTTTTCTCCGAGTATCAACACATTCGCATCTGTACCTGCCACCTTATCTATTACATTGTAAACATTCTTCATAGAGGGGCTTTCACCTATTATCTCTTTGAATCTCTGATTGCTTTCTTCCTGTAATACTTTTTTGGTCTGCTTGAGCTGGTCAACTTCTTTGTAGGAATTTTTTAATTTTGAAGCAGTGGATATTGTGGCTATTAATTTTTCATTCTGCCATGGTTTTAATACAAAATCGGTGGCCCCATCCTTTAAGGCCCTAACAGCCATTTCAACATCCCCAAATGCGGTGATAAGTATTACTACAGCATTTGGATCTTTTTCCAGAATCTGATTTAGCCAATAGAATCCTTCTTTTCCACTGGTAATATCTTTGCTAAAATTCATATCAAGAAGAATGACATCATAATCACTGTCATTCAGGAGAAAAGGGATCTTTTTTGGATTTTTTTCTATGATTACTTCACGAGCATGCTTTTTAAGTAACATTTTTGCAGCAAGCAATACGTCTTCATCATCGTCTATAATAAGTAGTTTACCTATTTCCTTATCAACCATTTTATCGATATTTAGATAAATATTATGAAGAACATAAAAAAATGACCATCATTTTATATAAAATCCAATTAAACCACAGCCATAGTATTTGATATGAAACCTATATATTGTACGAATATGAACATAAAGGGTAACATTTCCGAGTAAATTTTTAATTAATTACACCCATATTCATTTCTTTATTTTCCATATAATTTTAAGGATCCAATACGTTTTAAAAATTGAAAAATGCAATGTTTATTCCTAATGCTGTCAGAATTAGTTAATTTTTTTCTTTTTTATTAAATAAATATTTTAATATCTTTACTTAGTTGTTGTGGATTGTTGTTAATCCTAATTATTTTGAGTTTTTGACCTTTGATCCCGCCTTTTGGCGGGATTTTTTTATTTTATCCTTTGCACACACCTGTTGTTAATGTACGGAATAAATATTCTTACTATCCGATGATTTCAGATGGATTTTCGTGGGTCAAATTATTATATTTTCAAAAATATGTGTTTTAAATAAAATTTTTGCAACTAATTGCAATTACTTGAATATTATTTGAACAAATAAAATTTTAATTGAATTTTTTGCAATTCATACCCCGGAGAATGAGGTTAAATTAATATATTTCTAAAATAGATATGTGTTTTTTGGCTAATGTGTATTTTTTTTAAAATATTTTAAAAATAATTAAATATTTATGCTGATGTGTTATAAATTTGCCATGCGTTCTTTAAAAAATTGTAGGGTGATGAAATAGGCAGCCATGCCCTCCTGTCTCGGGGGTGAAGATAATAGGATAAACACATGTGTTGATCAGACATGTTGCTAACTGCTTCGTGAAGGTTCGAATCCTTCCCCTACAGCATATTCCCTTGCCGATAGCGGCGGATTTTTTATGTCTTGATCTTTTGTTGTTCCCTCAGAATCCTTCTAATGATCTTTCCAACGTTAGATTTCGGCAATTCCTCAAGAAACTCAATCTGCTTAGGAATTTTATATTTTGTGAGATTTTCCTTACAATGTTCAAGTACATTTTCTTTTGTTAAGCCAGAATCCTTTTTGGTTATAAATAACTTTATCGATTCTCCGGTACGTTCATCAGGAATGCCAATAGCCGCAACTTCCAATACCCCTTCCAGTAATGCAACTACATCTTCAATTTCATTTGGATATACATTAAATCCGGATACCAATATCATATCTTTTTTTCGATCCACTATTTTGAAATAACCATCATCTCTCATAACACCTATATCCCCGGTTCTGAACCAATCATCAAAAAAAGTATTTTTTGTTTCTTCCGCCCGGTTCCAGTATCCTTGCATAATCTGGTGCCCGCGAGCACATATTTCACCTGCTTCGCCGGATTTAATCTTTTGGCCATTGTCATCAAGTACGGTCATTTCTGTACCTGGTACGGGTAATCCTATGGTTCCGATCTGATGATTCCCATCTATAGGATTACAGGATAATACTGGAGAGGTTTCCGATAATCCATATCCCTCTACCAATGGACAGCCTGTAATATTTTCCCATTTTTCGGCTACAAATTTCTGTACAGCCATGCCACCACCCACAGAAACTTTAAGGGAATCAAAATTAATCTCCCCGAATTTGGGATGATTCATCAATCCATTAAAAAGTGTATTTACTCCACTTATAAAAGTAAAAGGGAACTTTTTCAATTCCTTTATAAAACTATCAAGGTCTCGTGGATTGGTAATCAGGACATTTTTAGCTCCAAGTTGCAACATGCAAAGGCAGTTTACAGTCAGGGCAAAAATGTGGTAAAGAGGCAGGGCCGTAACAACCACTTCTTCCAGTTCGTTTAACTTCGGTTTCATCCATTCCCGTATCTGTAGCATGTTTGAAACTATATTCTTATGTGATAAGGTGGCGCCCATAGCAACTCCCGTAGTCCCACCTGTATATTGCAGAAAGGCTGTATCCGACGACTTTATATCAACAGGACTGAATGCAAGTTTCTCACCTTTATCAAGTATGTTTTTATACTTTAATCCCATAGGTATATCATACCGGGGAACCATTTTCTTGATCTTTTTAACAATAAAATTCACTAACTTCCCTTTTATCCCTCCGATCTGGTCTCCCATTTCAGTGATGATTACATGCTGAATATTGGTATTATGAAGAATCTTTTCAAGGTTTGAAGCAAAATTGGCCAATATCACAATGGCCTTAATACCGGCATCTTTAAATTGATGCTCCATCTCTCTAGGTGTATACAAGGGATTTGTGTTAACCACAATCAATCCTGCACGTAATGATCCGAATAAGGCAATAGGATATTGCAATAGATTTGGCATTTGCAGGGCTATCCGATCACCGGGTTTAAGGCCGCTATTCTGCAAATAAGCTGCAAAATCTCTTGAATATCTATCAATATCATTAAAGGAGAGAGTTCTGCCAAAATTCACGTAGGCTGGATTATCACCATATTTCTTAACGCTCTGAACCAGCAATTCGACAACGGATTGGTATTTGCCTGGATCTATATCGTTCTCGACACCGGATGGATACTTTTTTTGCCAGATAAATTTACTCATGAGATATGGGATTTGAAATGCATTTATTTATAAACAAAAATTTTATTCCTCGAGATTAAATATATAAAATTATTGGCTGAAATTACTTTCAAAATTTCATTAGTATTATCGAGGATTCCGATCTCATTTATTTCATTATTGTAAATGTTAAACATCTTTATCTTTGAACCTTGTATAAAAACCATATTACTCCCATTAAAACAAACTTTACAATCAGAATTAATGCCCAGTTTCCTGATATAGTTTCCAAGATTATCAAATAGATATATGTCCTTACTGGAATTATATAGATATAATCTATTCTGGTATTCTTCAATTTGCAACACATCCCATTCTTCCTCCCCTATAACAAGAGGTATAGCACTTGATGTGATGACTATATTGTTTAATAAATTTATTTTCTTAACAGACAGATCAGATTGGTCAAATACCCATAAATTATTATCTGCTGAATATGCAGTTTCAGTGGCGTAGCCCACAAATGAAGGATTTAAGGCAGCTTCATTTAAAGGATTAAGAAACCGGTCCATTATTAAATAAGATTGCTGATCCCTGAAGAATCCAAAGATCTTAGATGTATGTGAAACATCTATTGAATACACTGATGAATTTATACTGCCGGAATATGAAATTTGAAGCACTCCGTTTTTATCATATTTTGAAATCACACCATGCTCATTTGAGAAGTATAGGTTTCCAGAATAATCCGAGGTGGCATCGACAAGGTCAATTACATACCATTCCTGTACAAGGCTTAATTCCTGCCCTGATGTATAATTGTAGGAATTATAAATGATCAGGATAATGAAAACAAAGCCCGGCTTAATCAACAAATTTCCTGATTTGCATCTCATTATTGCTAAACTCTCCATATGTAAATGAAAAGATCCAGTCCCCAATGTTTATGTAGCTACTGTTGCTGTTAATTTCAAGTATAAACGGAAGGTGACGATGCCCAAAAATATAGTAATCATGATGATCGCTTTTTTCAACTTCCTTACAGTATTGAAACAACCATTCATCATCCCCTTTGAATTCATTATCCTTATGCAGGTTTTTAAGTCTACTCTTTTTGGAATATCTGTTAGCAATACTAAAAGCTATATCGGGATGTATCCATTTAAACATCCATTGGCTTACCGGATTTTCAAATATCCTTTTTATGAACTTGTAATTCCTGTCCCCCGGCCCGAGTCCATCTCCATGTCCTATTAAAAACTTCTTATTGTCAATATTAACAAATGCTGGATCTCGATATACCGGTATGTCAAATTCATCCTGGAAATATTGGAACATCCATATATCATGATTCCCTGAGAAAAAGGTAATAGGTATTCCTTCATCCCGCAGTTCCATCAAGGTTCCCTGCAATCGTGTAAAACCTTTTGGTATGGTATACTTATATTCGAACCAGAAATCAAAAATATCCCCAAGGATGAAAATATGATGTGCATCACTCTTAATTTTTCTCAGCCAATTGACGACCTTCTTTTCACGTACCAGACTGGGTTCATTTGTTGGCGTGCCAAGATGAAAATCTGAGGCAAAATACACCTTTTTATTTTCAACTGTATTTATATCTTCTAATTGCCGGATCATAGAATTTCAACAAATATAGGCAAAAAAAAATCAGGCATTTCCTCCTGATTTTAAAATTTAAAATACTTGTTTCTAAACCTGATCTTCTTTCTGAACATCTTCAACCTCCTCTGCTTTATCCATTCCATCCGAAGATTGATTTAATGTCTCACCCTTCTTTACTTTAGGATTTGAATCATCTTTATTTTGATCGAGACTAGTCTCATCCTTATTTAAATCTAAGATAGTTTCATCCTTCTTTGCTTCATCGGCTGTATCTTCCTCCTTATCTTTTTCCTCAGCTCCATTTTGGGTATAAGCCTCGTATGTAGTCGGCTTATCGAATGGTCTTTTACCTATTAATCTTTCAAGATCAGATTGAAAAATAATTTCCTTTTTTAATAATTCAGTGGCAAGGATCTCAAGTTTATCTTTCTTATCCAATAAAAGTTTTTTAGTTCTTATGTATGAATCATCCACCAACTTTCGTACTTCCGCATCAATTGTTTCAGCCGTAGCTTCAGAATAAGGTTTTGTGAAATTATAATCGGCTTGTTTAGAATCAAAGAATGAGATATTTCCGATCTTATTGTTCATTCCATAAATGGTGACCATGCTATAGGCAACTTTTGTAACACGTTCCAGGTCAGATAAGGCCCCTGTTGATATTTTTTCAAAAATGATCTCTTCCGCGGCTCGCCCACCCAGGGCCATGCACATTTCATCAAGTAATTGCTCGGTTTGGTATAGAAACTGCTCTTTTGGCAAATATTGAGCATAACCCAGAGCTGCTATCCCTCTGGGAACAATGCTTACTTTTACCAATGGATCAGCATGTTCCAGGTACCACCCAGCTACAGCATGACCAGCTTCATGATAAGCTACTATTTTCTTTTCTTCAGGAGAAATTATTTTGCTTTTCTTTTCAAGTCCACCAATTACCCGGTCAATGGCATCATGAAAATCTTCTATATGTACAGCTTTTCTATCCTTCCGGGCTGCTATCAGGGCAGCTTCATTGCAGACATTTGCAATTTCAGCACCAGCAAAACCAGGTGTCTGGGCAGCCAGTTTTTTAGGATCAACAGATTTGTCAAGCTTAAGCGGCTTAATGTGAACTCTAAATATAGCTTCTCTTCCAATAATATCCGGTTTGTCAATACTGACTTGTCGGTCAAATCGGCCAGCTCTTAAAAGTGCTGAATCCAGCACATCCGGTCTGTTTGTTGCAGCTAATATAATTACGCCGGAATCTGTAGAAAATCCATCCATTTCAACCAGCAGAGAGTTTAAGGTATTTTCTCTTTCATCATTGGCACCCGGCATAGACCCTTTACCTCTTGACCTTCCAATTGCATCAATTTCATCAATAAATACGATACAAGGTGCTTTTTCTTTTGCTTGCTTGAACAGGTCGCGGACCCTTGCCGCTCCTACCCCAACAAACATCTCAACAAAGTCACTACCGGATATTGAAAAGAAAGGTACAGCAGCCTCCCCGGCAACAGCTTTTGCCAACAAGGTTTTACCAGTACCCGGAGCACCAATCAGTAAAGCACCTTTAGGTATTTTACCTCCCAATTTGGTAAATTTTGCAGGTGTCTTCAAAAATTCCACAATCTCTTTAACTTCTTCCTTAGCTTCGTCTAGTCCGGCAACATCAGCAAAACTTACTTTAACCTTCGCTTCTGAATCGAATAATGCAGCCTTAGATTTACCAATATTGAATATCTGCCCACCAGGTCCTGAAGTACCCGTCATTCTTCTCATTAAAAACCAAAAGCCAAATAATATAAGAAAGAGGAAGCCCCATTGGAAAAATATCCCGGTCAGGTCGGATCGCTCTTCCACACTGTAGCCGATCCGCTGATCTTCAGCTAACTGCGATTCTAGGCCTTCCATATATTTCGCAAAATCCTGAGCATCCACAATAGTTATTTTATATTGTGGCCCACCTGAAAGCGAAAACGGATTGTTCTTCTCTAGTTCTTTATTGTATTTACTATTTGAAAGTGCTGATTCCTTGAGCTTCACCTCAACAAACTTCTGGTTTGATATAATTACTACATCTTCAACATCTCCGGCCAATAACATTTTCTCAAACCTGTATTTTGTGATTTCTATACTGGAATTGGATTTGTTAAAATAGGTGACTGCAAAAACCAATACAAATAACGCAAGAATAATCCAAACCTGATAATTTGGTTTCTGTGGCGTTTTGGGCATTAGGTTTTTATTATTTGGTTTTCTATTCTCTGCCATTATAAATTATTCAGTATCCCCTTGGTTAAAAACGATTTAGATCCACTATTGTTCAAATTGCTTAGAAGGATCAATATAGTTTAACTTAGCATCGCCCCATAATTGCTCCAAATTATAAAATGCTCTTGTTTCCTTTTTAAAAACATTTGCGACAACATTCACAAAATCCAGCAAAATCCATTCCTTATTTTTATGTCCCTCTTTATGCCAGACGTTTTCGGTGGCATGCTTTTCCACATGCTCTTCTATCGATTCCGATATCGCATCAACCTGCGTATCAGAATTACCGCTGCACAATACAAAAAAATCAGTAAAAGCTCCATTTATCCCCCTCAAGTCCATTACAAGTACTTCAGTAGCCTTTTTATCCAACATTCCATCAACTATAATTTTACTTAGACTTTCTGAATTTACTTGTTTCTTTTTTAATGCCATATACCCATTTTTGTATATGTAAAACTACACAAAAATAATTGTATAAAATTTTTGAGGAAATACAAATTATAGGGAAACAACTGATTTTCCTGCCAAAATGTCGGTCTACTAATGACATAGCAGCCGATATGTTGAAAAAGGGGATTCTGAAAGAAGGTGCAATTATTGTAACCAATCACCAGGACGCTGGCAGGGGTCAGAGAGGTAATGTATGGGTTTCTAATAAAAATAAAAACCTGACCTTCTCCCTGGTTTTAAAACCGGACTTTATCAGCCCGCCGGATAATTTTGCATTAAACATGCTGGTATCTGTGGCCATCTTAAATGTTTTGAAAGGCTTTAACAAATCTTCGTTTAGGATTAAATGGCCAAATGACATAATGCATAATGGAAATAAACTTGGGGGCATATTGATAGAAAACAGTATTAAGGGAGCTAAAATCGAAAATTCCATAATCGGTATTGGGTTGAATGTAAACCAGGTCAGTTTTAATGATCAATTCAATGCCGTATCCTTAATCAACATATTTGAAAGATCGTTTGATTTGAATGGGTTGTTAAACAAAATCATCAGGCAATTGGAAGATCAGTTTTTAATTTTAAAATTTGGGAATAAGGAACTTTTGAAAATGACATATCTTGATAATCTTTATTGGTTAAATGAAAAACACACTTTTATATCATCTTCTAAATTTGATGGAATCATTAAAGGAATTGACCCGATAGGGCGTCTTGAAGTAAAGACAGACAAAGGTCTTGAAAAATTCAATTTTAAGGAAATCAAATATTTAGAGTAGCTTATTTTTTGTCCACAGAAGGTTTTATTGTATTTTCGTGGATTAAAAAAATCAGGAAATGCAGGACACTAAACTTAATTGCAAGGTAAAAGATATCTCACTTGCCGCGTGGGGAAGAAAAGAAATTGAACTGGCAGAGGCAGAAATGCCCGGCCTTATGTCTATTCGGGAAGAATATGGAAAGACGAAACCACTAGCTGGTGCCAGAATAGCTGGCTGTCTTCATATGACAATTCAAACGGCTGTACTTATTGAAACACTAAAGGAACTGGGCGCTGAAGTGGCGTGGTCTTCCTGCAACATCTTCTCAACCCAGGATCATGCTGCAGCTGCGATTGCAGAAGCTGGCATCCCCGTTTTCGCCTGGAAAGGTGAAACAGAAGAAGAATACGAATGGTGTATCAAACAGACCTTTTATGCATTTGAAGATGAGAAACCCTTATCTTTGATCCTGGATGATGGTGGAGATCTTACCAATATGGTACTGGATCATTATCCTGAATTGGCGAAGAATGTCCATGGAATTTCTGAAGAGACCACAACTGGAGTTCACCGCCTTTATGAAAGAATGAAAAATGGCACACTTCCTGTGCCTGCAATTAATGTAAACGACTCCGTTACCAAATCCAAATTCGACAATAAATATGGTTGCCGTGAATCCCTCGTCGATGCGATCAGACGGGCAACGGACCTTATGCTTGCTGGTAAGATTGCTGTAGTGGCAGGATATGGAGATGTTGGCAAAGGTTCCGCTCAATCTTTGAGAGGAGCAGGAGTTCGCGTAATTGTAACTGAAATAGATCCCATTTGTGCCTTGCAGGCAGCAATGGATGGTTTCGAAGTTAAAAAGATGGTTGACGCAGTGCCTGAAGCTAATATTATTGTAACTGCCACCGGCAACCGGGATATTATCACTGGCGAGCATTTTGGTTTGATGAAGGATAAGACCATAGTATGCAATATTGGCCACTTTGATAATGAAATAGATGTAGCCTGGTTAAATGAAAACCGCGGAAACACTAAAATCCAGATAAAGCCGCAAGTTGATCTGTATAATGTAAACGGGAATGACATTATCTTACTTGCTGAAGGGAGATTGGTTAATCTGGGATGCGCAACGGGTCACCCATCCTTTGTAATGTCAAATTCATTTACCAACCAGGTGCTTGCACAAATCGAATTATGGAAGAATGAGGATAAATACAAAAATGAGGTATACACCCTTCCTAAGCATCTGGATGAAAAGGTTGCCATGTTACACCTTAAAAAGATAGGTGTTGAACTGGATAGGCTAAATCAAGAGCAAGCTGATTATATTGGCGTCAATGTAAACGGTCCGTATAAACCAGAATATTATAGGTATTAAGATCGGTACGCAACTGATAAATATTTATTCATTCTTAGCAGATGTATTCAAAAAACTTATCTAGTATACTCGCATGACTATATCCAGGCCTTATAAAATACCTGGCCTCAAAATTTATTTACTCTTTTTTATTCTTTCATTCTGGGCTTGTTCTGAAAAGTCAGGTGGTAAAAGTGACTATTCTACTTCATTAGATTCTTTGCACTTCGATTCTACATCTGTTGATTTTGACTTAGCAGAGATTAAAGAAAGAGGGACTATACGTGTAATCCTCGAAAACACATCCACTGGTTATTTTCTTTACAAAGGTCGGACCATGGGTTTTCATTATGAGCTGGTAAAAGATTTTTGTGATAAGAATGGCCTTAACATGGAAATTATTATTGAGAATGACTTTAATACGAGCTTTCAGAAATTATTGAAAGGTGAGGCTGATATTATTGCACATTCCCTTACTATAACAAAGGGCCGAAAGGAAATTGTCAGCTTTATTAATCCTCATTATGAAGTCAGACAAATGCTTATTCAGCATAAGCCAGACGGATGGGAAAAAATGAAAAAGCACGAGATCGAAAATAGATTAATTAAAAGCCCGTCTGAATTAATTGGCAAAAAGATTCATGTAAAAAAAGGATCATCTTACTCCAAAAGACTTCAAAACTTGTCTGATGAGATCGGAGGAGATATTATAATTGTTCAGGAGAACGGAGAGGTTTTAACTGAAGAACTTATTGTCATGGTAGCGGATAAAACAATTGAATATACTGTAGCAGATGAAGATCTGGCTGACGTAGGTGCTACTTATTTTGATAATATTGATGTAAATATGCCTCTCAGCCTGCCGACACAGGTAGGATGGGCCGTAAGAAAAAATTCTGCAGGACTACTGGTTGAATTAAATATATGGATATCAGAATTAAAAAGTAAACCTGATTTCAATGTACTGTTTAATAAATATTATGATGATCCAAAAGGATTCAAACGAAGGGTCCAAAGTGACTTCTCCACTATAGCTGGAAGCAGTATTTCGCCTTATGATGACCTGATAAAGAAATATGCCTTGACAATTGATTGGGATTGGAGGTTGCTTGCTGCCCAGATATACCAGGAATCACAATTTAATCCTAAAGCCAAATCATGGATGGGGGCACAAGGATTAATGCAACTGGTTCCAAATACTGCCAAAGAGTTCGCGGCAACTCATATCCTGGATCCAGAACAGAATATTCGGGCAGGCACTAAGTATATTAAGTGGCTTGAGGAATATTGGTGTAAGTATATTGATGATCCTGCTGAATTAGAGAAATTTGTATTGGCATCTTATAACTCCGGACAGGGTCATGTGCTAGATGCCATGAAACTCGCCGAGAAATATGGTAAGGATCCAAAAATATGGGACAACAATGTAGAATTTTATATGCTACAAAAGTCAAAACCGAAATATTATAAAGATCCTGTTGCTAATTCAGGATACTGCAGAGGAAGGGAACCAGTAAATTATGTAATTAGTATTAAAAAACAGTTTGAAATATATAAGCAGTTTTTCAATTAAATAAATTAAGAAAATTATGCCTGGCAAACAGAAAATCACCGTTGCTTATGGAGATGGCATAGGGCCTGAGATCATGCAGGTTACACTGGATATTTTAATTGCAGCAGGAGCCAACCTGGAGTTTGATGTCATCGAGATTGGAGAAAAAGTATATCGCAAGGGAATTCCAACTGGCATCTCCGAGGATGCATGGGAATCACTTCGTACCAATAAAGTATTTCTCAAAGCACCTATCACCACACCCCAGGGTGGAGGTTTTAAAAGTCTGAATGTATCTACGCGTGTGGCATTAGGTCTTTATTCAAATGTCCGTCCATGCCGATCATTTTTTCCTTATGTCCCAACCAACCACCCCTTAACAGACCTCGTCGTCATTCGTGAAAATGAAGAAGATATTTATGCAGGGATAGAACACCAGCAGACCAATGAGGTAGTACAAGCGTTAAAGCTAATTTCTAAGCCCGGATCAGAAAGGATAATCAGGTTTGCTTTTGAATATGCAAAAGCCTATGGTCGCAAAAAAGTTACCTGTATGACCAAGGATAACATTATGAAACAAGCCGATGGTCTGTTTCATAAAATATTTGATGAGGTTGCCCGTGAATATCCTGAGATCGAAAACCATCATATGATCATTGATATAGGCTCAGCCATTATTGCAGACCGGCCACATTCTCTGGACGTTATAGTAACACAGAATTTGTATGGTGATATAATTTCCGATATTGCTGCCCAGGTAACCGGATCTGTCGGACTAGGCGGATCAGCCAATATAGGTGATGAAGTGGCCATGTTTGAAGCCATTCACGGATCGGCGCCCGATATAGCAGGTCTTGATATCGCCAATCCTTCCGGATTATTGAATGCTGCAGTAATGATGCTAGTTCATATTGACCAGGCTGAAGTAGCAGAGAAGATAGAAAATGCTTGGCTTAAAACCATCGAAGATGGGATCCACACTTCTGATATATATAATAAAGATTCCGTGCGTAAAGTGTGGACATCAGAATTTGCAAAAGAAGTAATTTTAAGACTGGGCCAGACACCAAACAGGCTTCGGCCAGTTTCCTATAAATCTGGAGCCTCAATGAAGAAAATTGAACTTGGCAAATCCACTTTAGCGAGAAAAGAATTGGTGGGAATTGATGTTTTCTTTGATTGGAATGAAAAAGACCGGGATCCAAAGGTCTTAGGAGATTCTCTTACAAAGATCAACACAGATGCCCTGGCACTTAAGATGATCACCAACCGGGGTGTAAAAGTGTATCCTGATGGATACCCGGGCACCTTCTGTACAGATCACTGGCGCAGCAGGTTTGTTTCCCCCGATGAAGGGAAAGCTGTCACGCACACGCAAGTATTAGAACTTTTAAACCAGATCAATAGCAAAGGATTCGATTTTATCAAAACAGAGAATCTGTATTCTTTCGATGGTGAAAGGGGATATTCACTGGGACAAGGTGAGTAAGCCTCTTTAGGATAAACCATTTACTCAAAAAAATTATTTGGATTCTTTTACAGATCATTGCGAAGGAATGCGCTGATCGTCATGGTGTACTCATGGGGGGAGTAATCAGATACTCACCTACCATTTAATTTACCTTTGATTCATAGAAAATTAATCAAAGTAATTATTAACTTTACCCAACCACACTACCTGTTTGACTTTTTGTTCGACTTTTTTAGCTATTTGATTATAATAAAGAATGGGGAAATATCGATTTTTCTTAGCCGCCATGATTTTTGTTCTACCATTTATCAGTTCTTTGGCTGCAACACTTGAGTCCAATGGATCCGGAGGGGGTGATTGGGAAAACGCTTCTTCATGGGATGGGACAAATACACCAGCCAGTATGTCTGATGGAGATACTTTGATTATTCATCTTGATGATACAATTACCATCAATTCAAATCTGACTTTCAATGGGGTAATCCAGATATACGGTGTATTGGTCTTTGATAAGGGGAAATTGAATATGGATTCGAATTCAGCAATTCAATTGGCTACCGGATCCGATATTATTGCCTTAAGTAGTGGCCAAAATGATCAGATACGCATAGGTGATGCCAATAACAAAATTTCAGTGAGTGAGATAAATAACCTGGTAGCGCCAAATCAATTGACTGATGGAAGTCTTACAAGCGGTGGTTGTGCTGCAACAGGTGACTGCGAAGATGATCCCCTGCCCGTGAAGATCTTATATTTTAAAGCCTACCCCGAAAATGGCAATATCCGATTGGAATGGTTCACTACTTTTGAGAAAGATTTTGATTACTTCACCCTAGAGAGATCAAAAAATGGCACCATATTTAAGAACCATGCAAAGGTTTTCTCCAACATAAAAAACTCATCTCAAACTATTAAATATAAATACATTGACGAACTTCCATTTGGAGGTCTCTCATATTACAGGCTAAAAGCAACAGACATGAACGGATTTTCAGAGTATCATGGTGTCATAGCAGTTAAATTGAATGAATCCGGGCCTGAAATCTTATTGTATCCAAATCCTGTTTCTGAAAATTATATTATTGTTTCATATTCCGGCCTTAAGGAAACTTCCTACAAAATTCTGAATATAACCGGAATTAAAATGGAAGAAGGAATCCTCCATCCAGGCATCAATCGTTTACTATTTAACAATCCACTGGAATCCGGATATTATTTCATTCAATTAGAAAATTCAAAAGAAATCTCAAGGAAATTTATTGTAAAATAAGCAGTTCTGAATCTTTCAAATGAAAGATCATATCATCGGTCATTTTCTGAAGATCAAATTCAGGATTCCACCCCCAATCAGCACGTGCTTGTGTATCATCAATACTTTTAGGCCATGATAAGGCAATCTCTTGTCGAAAATCAGGTTTATAATCAATACTGAAGTCCTGATAAGATTGTTTAATGGCTTCATATAAATCTGCCGGGGAAAAGCTTATTGCTCCTACATTATAACTGGACCTTACTGTAATTCGGTCTGAATCTGATTCCATAAGTTCCAAAGTGGCACGAACTGCATCTGGCATATACATCATTGGGAGTGAGGCGTTTTTATTGAGAAAGCAAGTATATTGCTCACCCCTGATGGCTTTATAAAATATATCCACGGCATAATCCGTGGTGCCACCTCCCGGCAGTGCCTTGTAGCCAATCAATCCGGGGTATCGCAGGCTTCGTACATCCAGACCATAATGATAGTAATAATATTCAGAAAGCCGTTCCCCGGTCAATTTGCTGATCCCATATACTGTATTCGGATCAGTAATGGTATGTTGTGGGGTATTCTCTTTAGGTGTATTTGGCCCAAAAACGGCAATAGAAGAAGGCCAATAAACTTTTTTGATTTTCTGATCCCGGGATACATCCAGTACATTCATCAATCCCTCAATATTAACCTTCCAGGCCAGGCCAGGATGTTTTTCACCTGTTGCTGATAGGATGGCCGCAAGATGATATACTTGCGTAATCTTGTGTTTAATAATTATTTCAGCTAAACGCTTTTTTTCTATGACGTCTAAATACTCAAAAATTGGATGGATCTTATCTCCTGATGGCTTATGCAAATCAGCAGCTACGATATTGGCTTCTCCATATATATTGCTAAGTGCAATAGTAAGTTCCAAGCCTAATTGTCCGGAAGAGCCTATCACTAATATTTTTTCCATTCTGCCTAAAAAATATACTTCTCGAAAATACGAATAAACCTATAAATGAATAATTTTTAATCAATTTATTCAGCGTTGTAATTTATATATTTGTGATGTGAAACTCTGAATAGAATTTTCAAAATTGCAATATATATTGATGCTTTAATTATTATTAAATAGAAAAAGGTCAATCTTTTGCAAAGATTTAAATATATAAGCCTAATAAATTAAAATAAAATTTTTATCAATTATGTATTCTACCTTAAAGCCAGTTCTACAGAAAGAATTAAATAATATAAAGGAGGCCGGCTTATATAAAGATGAAAGGATAATAACTTCCCCTCAGGGTGCAGAGATCATTACATCTGATGGCCGGAATGTATTGAATTTCTGTGCCAATAATTACCTGGGATTATCCGCTCACCCCAAAGTGATAGAAGCAGCAAAAAAAACCATTGATTCACATGGTTTCGGTTTGTCTTCAGTACGATTCATTTGTGGGACACAAGATATCCACAAAATCTTAGAGAAAAAGATATCAGATTTTCTAGGCATGGAGGATACCATATTGTATGCAGCCGCTTTCGACGCTAATGGAGGTGTTTTCGAACCTCTTCTTGGGCCTGAAAGTGCTATAATATCTGATAGTTTAAATCATGCCTCCATAATCGATGGAGTCCGGTTGTGCAAAGCCTTGCGTTTCAGATATCAACATAATGATATGGAAGACCTGGAAGCTAAACTTAAAGAAGCATCTACAGCTTCCCAGAAAATAATAGTTAGCGATGGAGTTTTCAGCATGGATGGGACTATTGCCCAATTGGATAAAATATGTGATCTTGCCGATAAATACCAGGCCCTGGTGATGAGCGATGAATGTCATGCAACGGGATTCATGGGAAAAACAGGAAGAGGTGTTCATGAATACAGAAATGTTATGGATCGTATGGATATCATAACCGGCACTCTTGGAAAAGCACTTGGTGGCGCTTCGGGAGGTTTCACATCAGGTAAAAAAGAAATTATCGATTTATTGAGACAAAGGTCAAGACCATATCTTTTTTCGAATACGTTGGCTCCTGCGATCGTTGGTGCTTCAATTGCTGTTTTGGATCTTTTATCTGAATCTACGAGCCTCAGGGATAAACTGGAAAAAAATACAAAATATTTCAGATCGGAAATGACCGGAGCAGGATTTGACATAAAACCCGGAGATCATCCAATTGTTCCAATTATGCTATATGATGCGGTCCTTAGTAAGCAATTCGCTGCGCAACTTCTGGAGGAGGGGATTTATGTAATTGGATTTTATTATCCTGTTGTGCCTAAAGGGCAGGCCAGAATAAGAGTACAGATCTCAGCGGTTCATGAAAAAAAACATCTGGATAAAGCTATTAAAGCATTTACGAAAATTGGAATAGACCTTGGCGTCATTCAATAGTCAAATAAAATTGAACAATATGATTAAACCTTCCATACCAAGAGGGATGAGAGATTTCCCACCGGAAGTTACAGTAAAAAGAAACTTCATTTTCAGGTCAATTCGGAAAACATTTGAAAAATTTGGTTTTCTTCCATTGGAGACCCCAAGTATGGAGAATCTATCTGTTCTTACAGGCAAATGCGGTGATGAAGGCGACAAACTACTATTTAAAGTATTGAATTCCGGGGATTATCTCTTTAAATTAGAAAATAAAGAACAACTTGTATCGGATACAAATCTTCTCACCTCCAAAATAAGTGAGAAAGGATTACGGTATGACCTGACCGTTCCACTCGCGAGATATGTAGTAATGAACCGCAATGAGATTGCCCTCCCTTTTAAAAGGTATCAGATACAACCTGTATGGCGTGCTGATCGCCCTCAAAAAGGAAGATACCGTGAGTTTTATCAATGTGATGCTGATGTGATAGGCACTAATTCTCTTATTTGTGAGGCTGAGATCGCCTTAATGGTACACGAAGCTTTTTCAAAGCTGGGGCTTCGGGATTATGTGTTAAAATTTAACAGCCGGAAGATCCTTGAGGGTATAGCAGAGATTGCCGGTGAATTGGGTAGAGCCGAAACATTTTTCGTTGCCCTGGATAAGCTGGATAAAATTGGCCTTGAAGGCGTAAAAGAAGAATTAAGTAAGCGTGACTTCTCAAAGACCTTCATTCAGAACCTGGTTGAAATTATCAGTTTCTCAGGCAGCAATAAAGATAAAATTGAATTTTTGAAGAAGGCCCTTAAAACTTCGGATGTTGCCATGAAAGGTATTGAGGAAGTAGAAAAAGTCCTGTTCTATATCAATTCTTTTGTTGGCGAAATGTCAGAAATTGAATTTGATTTTAACCTGGCACGTGGTTTATCATATTATACAGGGGTGATTTTTGAAGCCCGTGCACTAAATGTCAAAATTGGCAGCATTGGTGGCGGTGGAAGATACGACAACCTGACTGGTGTATTTGGAATGCCAGATGTATCCGGCGTGGGATTTTCATTTGGCATAGACCGCATATATGATGTGATGGATGAACTTCAGTTATTCGAATTGCAGAATGTATCAACTACAAGGATTCTCATTACGAACTTTGAGGAGAACGCGGAGAAGTTTGCACTTAGAATACTATCTAAAATCCGTGCAGCCGGGGTAAACGCTGAAATTTATCCCGATACGGTTAAACTCAAGAAACAACTGAATTATGCCAATAAAAAGAACATCCCTTACGTTTTAATTATTGGACCCGATGAACTGAAGAAAGCCGTCTGTACACTCAAAGATATGGGTACAGGAGACCAGGCTGAACTATCAATTGAGGAATTGATCAAGAAACTTGTTGAGGAAAAGAATTAATAAATCATCCCTGTAAAGTTCATTTTGTTAGCTGTACGGAAAATATGCATAATCATTACCATACTGATCCTGTCAGCTGGGCAATCCGTTATTTTTGGACAGGTAAGCAGCCAACTGGGCAGGTTCGAAGCAGATTATGACCAGGGGTGCGCTCCATTTAAGATCATTCTGACTGAAACAGATACTTTCCCGGATGGAACAGTAATTCAATATGATTTCACAAACAATGGAATATTTGAAGGCTTTGAAGATGGGGAAGAAATATCACATATATATGATGCCCCTGGTAATTATACCATTATACAATTAACAGGGATCGATGAACCGGGATTTTCTAAAACCGATACTTTAGATGTTACGGTCCGGGAATCGATAAATCCGGATTATTCCATATTCACATGTGAGAATAATGGAGCCAAAGTTGAGATATTCCCCGACGTTTACGAACAACATAAAATTTACTACACCCCTACTGATTCTGTAATAGTAAACAGTGGAGAATCTGTCCCAGCCTTTGTGTATCCTTCCGGAACTCATTCCATCACGGTAAAGGGATTATTTATTGGAGGAAAGGAGAATTGTGCCAGTGTAACGAAATCATTTACAACAATAAATAATCTGATCCCTGCAGAACTGGACCAGGTAGCTTTATTAAGTAAAAATAATATCAGCGGATCAGTACAATTGCAATACCAATTGCAACCGGACATCGTCTATGAATTACAGAAGGCAGTCGATTTCCCTGCAGGTTTTCAATCAATTCAATATCTTGATAATCCTTCCACCTCAATCGTTATTGATTCAATAGATACCGAAAACAATATTCAAATTTTCAGGATTTCAGCTTTTGATGCCTGCCAGAATAAAAACCTGTATTCGGATACCATCAGTACCATTGCTATTTCTGTAAGTGCTGAAAACGCTCAGAACAGGGTTGAATGGAATTCATTTCCACTTAATTTTTCAGACTATCAATTGATTAGAAACGATCAACCTTATCAGAACTTTAACAACGTGGATTTGAAAGTATTTATCGACAGCAATGTCGAATGTTTTACAAATTATTGTTATTCAATTCAGTATACGAATAACAATGGGGGCATTAGTCTTTCAGATACAATATGTGTGGAGTCCTTTATTATATATTTCCCTCCATCCATTAAAAACACAACAGCCTCCGTAGATGGCATCAACATAGATCTAAGTTGGGATGATCCGGAAAACGCTATCATAACCTCTTACTTTATTCAAAGAGAAATAGAAGATGATGTTTTTGCCACAATTGACTCAACCCTAGTAAACCAGTATACAGATATAGATCTTGATACTGATACCCGAGGTTATTGCTATAGAATAAATTATCTTGATGAATGCCGAAACAGATCAAATCTTGGTGATCTAACTTGTACTGTGTTCTTAACAATTGAGGATAATCAACTTCTTGAATGGAACAGATATACTGGCTGGCGCAATGGAGTACAACAGTATTTTGTTGAAGTTTATAATGAGAATGGCATTTTCCAGAAAGAGATCAATGTAGGATTGAACAGGTGGTATGAAGATACTACGTTTCTTACACAGCAGATCAGCGAATACCGTATCAGGGCTGAGTCAAATGATGATCCTAATTTAATGGCTTTTTCAAATTTTGTTATTAAACAAGTGGAGTCAGTACTGTGGCTCCCAAATTCGTTTACACCAGATGGTGATGGCCTGAATGATTTTTTCAAACCGGAAGGAACACAGATGAGGGAATTCATGATGCAGATCTTTACACGATATGGAAACCTGATTTATACCACAGAGGATCAGAAGCTGGGATGGGATGGGACATATAATGGAGAAGATATGCCGCCAGTTACTTATATTTACAAAATGGATGCAACCGATGAGCTTGATAAAAAGTATAACAAAACAGGACAGTTGTTATTGATAAGACATTAATGAATTAAAATATGAATATGATGGACCTATTCGGTAAGATGCGGGAAGTACAAGCCAAAATGAAAGAGGCACATGAAAATCTGGGTAATATATATACTACAGGAGAATCAGGAGCAGGTATGGTAAGTGTTAAGGTGAATGGTTTAAAGCAAATAGTTGAAATGAATATTGACCAGGACTTACTTAAGCCAGAGGATAAGGAGATGGTGCAGGACCTGATCATTGCAGCTGTCAACAAGGCTATGTCTGAGGCGGAAGTACTTGCCAAGGAGGAAATTCGAAAAAGTACCGGAGGATTATTGCCCAATATCCCAGGTCTGGACCTTGGAAACCTTGTTTAATGGATAAACTAGCTGTCATAATTTTAAATTATAACGGTGTAGATTTCCTGAAAAGGTTTTTGCCGGGTATAATTAAGTTTAATGATGGCTATCCCCTTTATGTGGTAGACAATAAATCAACTGATCAATCTCTAGAATTATTAAAGACTACTTTTTCAAATACGGTTCATTGTATTGAACTGGACGAAAATTTTGGGTTCTGTGGCGGATACAATATAGCTGCAAAACAAATTGAAGCTGAATACTATGTTTTTCTGAATTCAGATATTGAGGTTACCGAGGGCTGGCTACAGCCGTTGATCTCATTAATGGAAGACAATAAAAACATAGCGGCCTGTCAACCCAAATTATTGGATTATTCCAATAAAGACTATTTTGAATATGCGGGTGCCGGCGGTGGATTCATCGACCTTCTTGGCTATCCTTTTTGCCGCGGCCGACTTTTCCAGACAATTGAAAGGGATTATGGACAGTATGATGATATAAGCCCTGTTTTTTGGGCTTCTGGTGCCTGCATGATAATACGGTCCGAAGTTTACCATGATCATCGAGGATTTGACCAAGATTTTTTTGCTCATATGGAAGAAATTGATCTGTGCTGGAGAATAAAGAGGTCAGGACATCTGATTTACTATAATGGCAACAGTACGGTATTCCATGTTGGCGGAGGTACCTTAAATAAAACCAATCCATTTAAAACCTATTTGAATTTCAGAAACAGCCTCATTGCTATGATAAAGAATGAAAAGAAATCCGGCCTGATCTGGAAAGTTCCATTGAGGCTTTTACTTGATCTAATTACATCTCTTAAATTTCTTTTTAAAGATTCAAGGGATGATGCTTTTGCAGTTTTAAAAGCTGATTTTCATGTAGTCACCAGGATATATTACTATTTTAAAAAGAGAGAAAGGTATATACCAGAGAGTCAAATAACAAGTGAAAGGTATAAGAGAATTGTTGTAATTTCGTACTTTATCTTACGCAGAAAATTTTTCTTCAATTTACGCTCAATAATACCAGACCGTATTGTTTCTTCTTCTTAACCATTTCCTGAAATTCAGGGTAAAGGCTAATGCCAGGTATATAATCACTGGTGATCCGAAGGTAAGAAAGGAGGTATAAATGAAAAAAATTCTGATGCTGGAGGTCGGAATCTTCAATTTTTCTCCTAATTTAGTACAAACTCCGAAGGCTTTGTCTTCAAAGAAGTTTTGAATTCTTTTCATTTTTATAATTATTTATACAAATTTAAAAACCAATTTGGTTTAAAAATAGTTTTGTCTATTGTTTTTTATAGCTATTATTGCATTATTATTTATCGAGATAACTTTTATAAAATTATTAATAATTATAACTAAACCAACTAATCCAATGAGAAGATTAAGTTTCGCGTTAGCAATTATAGGTACCATATTTTTTTCTGGTTGTGCGTTAAACCAGATGGTAAAAATGGCTAAGGATCAGGATCTAAAAGTGACTCCAAATCCTCTTGAATTACATGGAAACACTGTGGATGTCGAAGTATCGGCAACACTTCCTGTAAAGATGTTAAAAAAGAATTTGGTATATGCTTTAGATGCCAGATACGAATACGAAGGACAGTCCTATGATTTAGAAAGGATTGAATTCGTGGCCAACGAATTCCCGGACAGGGATACAAATCAACCCAGAGTGGTTAAAAACTACAGTTTTGAGTATGCCCCAGGCATGGAAGATGGCAATCTGGTTGTTCAGGGTTATGCCATTGATCCAAGGAAAGACAAAGAGGTTGAAGCTACTCCTGGAATGCCAATTGCTCCAGGTTTAATCACAACTCCATGGTTGGCACAAGACGAGTTTTATGTAGCTTTTGTAAGCTATGACTACAAAGACGATGAAGTAGATGGCTGGACACCTAATGAAGAATTGGAACCGGTAAATGTTAATTTCTATTTTGATCAGGGTCGTTCTTACCTTAGAGCATCTCTTAATACAGATGGTGAATCTAACAGGGATAAGCAGAAGTATCTGTCAGCATTTATTGCTGATAAAAACGTAACACGAACAGTTACAATAACAGGTACACACTCTCCTGAAGGAACAGAAAGGGTAAACTCAGAACTTGCTCAAGACAGGGCTAAAAGAATCGAAGATTACTATCACGCGCAAATGAAGCGTTACGATTATAAAGGAATGGCCGATTCAGTTAAGTTCATTCTTAAGCCTGTGGTTGACGACTGGAGTAGTTTCAAAAAAGCGTTAAATGAGTACGATAAGATTTCAGCAGCCGAAAAGCAGGAATTTCTTAACGTTGTCAATGGTAGTGGAACTTTTGAAGATAAAGAAAAGAAATTACACAAACTCGCTTCGTATAAGAAGATCTTTGCTGATATCTATCCCGGTTTACGATCAGCTCAAACAGAAATTCTAAAGGTAGTGGATAAAAGATCTGATGCTGAAATAGCTGTTCTGGCAAAGATGATCGTTGAAGGAAAAGCTCCTGCTGATACGCTATCTTATGGTGAATTAGCATACGCTGCTCATTTAACACCATCACTTGCTGAAAAAGAAGCCATTTATCTGGTAGCTACAAAGCAATATCCTCAATTTGCATCACATAACAACTTAGGTGCTGTTTATTTGATCATGGCAGTAGAAGAATATATATTAGGTAATGATCCAACTGCTCATTATGAAAAGGCAGTTGTTCAGTTCGAAATATCAATTAAAGCACGTGAAACCAATCCTTATGCTCATGGCAACCTTGGTGTAGCAATGGCCTTGATCGATATGGATGGTCCTGCTCATGAAGAATTAGCAAAAGCTATAGAAATGAATCCTCCTGTAAAACATGCTAAAGGATTCAATGGTGTTAAAGGTGCATTGGAAATTGGAGCTGGCGATTATGACGCAGCTGTTCAGACATTATCAAATGTTGAAGAGATCTGTCCTAACCTTTTTAACAGAGGTTTGGCATACCTTCTCAAGAAGGAATATGATGCAGCTACCAATAACTTTGATGAAGCCATCGAGAAAAATGCAGACTATTCCATGGCATATTATGGAAAAGCCATCGTTGCTGCAAGATCTGGAAACGGTGATCAAGTAGCTTCTAATCTTAAATCAGCTGTTCAAAAAGATCCTGATTTAAAAGAAGTTGCCTTGGATGATCTGGAATTTGTTAAATTCGCAGATACCGATAGCTTTAGAAGCGCACTACAGTAAAAATTATTAATAATTCGAAAAAGGCTGGTATAATGAATATCAGCCTTTTTTTTATGTTTTCATTCCAATCTGCTTTGTTATTTGAGTACCTAATTCATATTTTTGCAATCCGCTTTAATCAAATAATATGAGAGAAATTCAATTTAGAGAAGCACTTCGAGAAGCAATGAGTGAGGAAATGAGACGGGACAAGTCTGTGTTTCTGATGGGTGAAGAAGTTGCTGAATACAATGGTGCCTATAAAGTCAGTCAGGGCATGCTAGATGAATTTGGTCCCGACCGGATTCTGGATACGCCAATTACCGAGTTAGGCTTTGCGGGTTTAGGTATAGGAGCAGCAATGAATGGCTTGAGGCCTATCATCGAGTTTATGACCTTCAATTTCTCACTTGTGGCCATAGACCAGCTTATCAATTCAGCTGCGAAAATGCTATATATGTCAGGCGGCCAGTATTCAGTCCCTATTGTTTTCAGAGGTGCAACAGGAAATGCAGGTCAGTTGGGTGCTCAACACTCTCAGAACTTCGAAAATTGGTATGCCAATACCCCAGGATTAAAAGTGGTGGTGCCTTCCAATCCGTATGATGCCAAAGGACTATTAAAATCCTCTATTCGTGATGCAGATCCGGTAATCTTTATGGAATCTGAATTATTGTATGGTGAAAAAGGAGAGGTCCCTGAAGGCGAATATCTGATCCCAATAGGTGCTGCCGATGTTAAGCAGGAAGGGAAGGATGTAACTTTAGTATCCTTTGGCAAAATCATTAAAGTAGCGTATGAGGCAGCCAAGGAGCTCGAGAAAGATGGGATTTCATGTGAAATTATTGATCTAAGAACTATACGGCCTATTGATTTCAAAGCGATTGTGGACTCAGTAAAAAAGACCAACCGACTGGTCATTGTTGAAGAAGCATGGCCACTGTCATCAATATCTTCTGAGATTACCTATCACGTACAAAAGCATGCCTTTGATTATCTGGATGCTCCAATTCAAAGGATAGCATGTGCAGATGTACCATTTCCATATGCCCCTACTTTAATTGAAGTTGCTTTACCAAATGTAAAAAAGACGATTGAGGCTGTAAAATCTGTAACGTACGTTTAATTATTTGGGAGCACCGGGGAAATTCATATTGGCGAGACTTCTCTTGCCACCCATTTTGTTCATGGTCTTCATCATCTTTTTCATTTCGCCAAATTGTTTGAGCAGGTTGTTTACTTCCTGAATGGATGTTCCGCTTCCAACAGCTATTCGCTTTCTTCGGCTTCCGTTTAAAACATCCGGATTTTCTCTTTCAAAAATGGTCATAGAGCGGATGATTGCCTCTATTGGCCTGAAAGAATCATCATCTATATCAATGCTTTTTAAAGCTTTACCCATCCCGGGAATCATGCCTACAAGATCTTGGATATTTCCCATCTTTTTTATTTGTTGTAGTTGGGAAAGAAAATCATTGAAATCAAACTGGTTTTTGCGAATCTTTTTATTGAGTCGCCGGGCTTCATCCTCATCAAAAGTCTGTTGTGCCCTTTCAACAAGTGAGATAACATCTCCCATACCCAGAATCCTCTGGGCCATCCTGTCCGGGTGAAAAACATCGATGGCATCCATTTTCTCACCTGTGCTGATGAATTTTATAGGCTTATCAACAACAGTCCGAATGGATAAAGCAGCCCCGCCACGTGAATCACCATCAAGCTTTGTTAATACTACACCATCAAAATTCAATTGCTCATTAAAAGATTTAGCAGTATTAACAGCATCCTGACCAGTCATTGAGTCCACAACAAATAAAGTTTCAGATGGATTAAGGGATTCCTTTAGGGAGGTGATTTCTTTCATCATCTGCTCATCAATCGCTAAACGACCCGCGGTATCAATAATCACAAACTTTTTATTAGTGGACTTTGCATGCTTGATAGCATTTTTAGCTATTTCAAGTGCGTTTTTGTTTTCAGGTTCTGCGTATACTTCAGTATCTACCTGCTCTCCAATTACCTTTAGCTGTTCAATAGCTGCAGGGCGATAAATATCACAAGCGACAAGTAAGGTATTGCTACTTTGTGGTTTAAGGTGCCTGGCCAATTTGCCAGCGAAGGTTGTTTTACCAGATCCCTGTAAACCTGCTACGAGTATGATGGCCGGATCACCTTTCAGGTTTATCTCCGTGTGGATCCCCCCCATCAGTTCGGTGAGTTCCTCTGCTACTATCTTCGTTAAAAGCTGCCCGGGAGAAACTGCAATTAAAACATCACGACCTAGCGCCTCCTCCTTTATTTTATCGGTAACATCCTTGGCTACCTTATAATTAACATCAGCATCTATCAGGGCTCTGCGTATCTCCTTTACGGTAGTGGCCACATTTATTTCAGTGATCCTACCTTGTCCTTTTAGGGATTTAAAAGCCCTTTCTAACTTGATATTTAAATTTTCGAACATATTTTCATTGCTTTAAACAGCAAAAATAACCAATTCAATGCATTTAAAGAATATTGACCTTATTCATTGTAAATGACATGCAGCAAAGTCTGGCCTACAGCCTTGAGGGTACCTTTGTCAATAAGGTCCATATTGTCATTTTGAGTATGATGATAGGATCCAAAATAGGAATTTGGATCCTCAGGATCATATTCGACGATGTTGATCATTGGAATTTTAGCATCACGGTTTACAAAAATATGGTCATCAGTAATGCCAGGACTGGTCTGATTGATAAAATACTGGCTGAATCCGGATATATGTCCTGCATCCCATACCTTTTCAACCACCTTTTTTGCATACTGCATTGATCCGCCTTCTCTATAAAATGTTGCTCCTCTTCCTCCGACCATATCAAGTAATATTCCGTAATAGGCCATATAATTTCTTTTATGTTTGTTTTTAGACCAGTATTGAGATCCTAGACACCAATAAATTTTACTGGTATTCAGAATTTCCCCTTCATAAAAATCAGGTTCGCCATAATCTTCGCCATCAAAAAAAATGATATCTATACCAGCGTTTTTGGGTTCATGCATTGATACAATCCTGGCAATTTCAAGAAGTACCCCAACTCCACTACCACTGTCGTTTGCTCCATCAAACGGTCTTTGAGGTTTTTCCGCATCCTTATCCGAAAAAGGTCTTGTATCCCAATGTGCCCCCAATAATATTCTCCTTGATTTTTCAGGATGAAAACTGGCGATAATATTCTTTAGGGAAAGGATCTCTCCATTATACGTGGATTCCTGAAATTCCTGTGACTCAACAACTGCATTGAAAGACTTCAATTTAGTCTCCAGGTAAGTTCCGGTTTGAAAATGAGATGGAGTGTTAGGTATTCTGGGCCCAAATTCGACCTGTTTCCGGATATAATAATAAGCTGAATCAGCATTAAACTCAGGCGCCACTACAAGTGGCTTTATATCCGCAGGGCGTTCTGCACTTTTTCCAAGGTCTCTATCCGGTTTGCAGCTTACAAAAACCAAGGCAGTAAAGAAGACTATGATCCATGCCCGATTTAAATTACTCTTCATATGCCCAATCAATTTGGTTTTTCATATCCTTAAGAACAATACCAAGCTTTTTTAGTTCTGCGCGTATCTGATCCACTTTGTCATAGTCTTTCGCTGATTTGGCTTCTTTATAAAACTGTAGTAAAATATTCAGGAGACTTTCCTGATCGTCAATCTGTTCTTCCCGTATGCCCAGGATTTCCGTGGTAAAAACCAGAAAAGTATTGATTAGTTTGTCAAAAGTATCATTACCAATTTTTGATGGTTTCAAATTGTCGGTTTGTATTGAGTTTATTTTTTTCAATAAGTTAAAAAGATGACTGATGGTTACGGCTGTATTAAAATCATCATTCATTGCCCTATAACAATTGTCACATATCTGATTGATTTGTTGTACCTGTGTTTCATTCAATTCGCCGTTTTCCTCATCAGTAAATCTAAGAGACTTTGCTAGTTTTATGCCATTTGCGATCTTTTTATACCCTTTTAAGGCAGCTTTGAGTGCATCATTTGAAAAATCAAGTGTGCTTGAATAATGTGATTGAAGCATAAAAAACCGAACTGTCATAGGAGAATAGGACTGATCAAGTAGTTCATGGTCTCCCGTTAATAACTCCTCTGGAAGAAATGAATTTCCCAGGGACTTACTCATCTTCTGACCGTTCACCGTTAGCATGTTTGTATGGAGCCAGTATTTTGCTGGTGATTGATCATAAGCACTTACTGACTGTGCTATTTCACATTCATGATGTGGGAATTTGAGATCCATTCCTCCACCATGAATGTCGAAGGATTTTCCAAGGTATTTTGTGCTCATAACCGAACATTCAAGGTGCCATCCCGGGAAGCCAATACCCCATGGAGAAGACCATTTCATGATATGCTCAGGAGTAGTATTTTTCCATAAAGCAAAATCCTCTGTATTTCTCTTTTCATCCTGCCCATCCAAATCCCTGCTGCCAGACACCAGGTCTTCAAGAACCCGTCCGCTGAGAATACCATAATCATTTGATTTTTTATAAGAATTGATATCAAAATATACCGATCCATTTACTACATAGGCGAGTCCCTTTTTTATGATAGTTTCAATCATTTGGATCTGTTCCTGGATATGACCTGTGGCTGTTGGTTCAATATCCGGAGATTGGATATTGAATAATTCCATCACCTTGTGAAAACCCAGGGTATACCTGTGCACGATTTCCATAGGCTCAAGATTTTCAAGTTTCGCCTTTTTAGCTATCTTATCCTCACCTTCATCCAGATCATTTTCAAGATGACCGACATCTGTTATATTTCGAACATACCTGACCTTATAACCCAGGTGCCGTAAATATCTGTTCATTACATCAAAACTTAGAAAAGTCCTGACATTCCCTAAATGAACATCACTGTAGACTGTAGGTCCGCAAACATACATCCCTACCAACGGAGGATTAATCGGTTCAAATAATTCCTTTTTCCTTGTTAAGGTATTCGTTACCCTAAGTTGATTGACCATTTTATTCTAAAGAAAATTATTATTTATGGATTACAAAAGTGGAAGAATAGTCATTAATAGTGAAATAAATACAATTATATTTTCAAGATAATGTGTATTGCCCATAATTCTCATTTTACCTTATCAATCACTTAAATCACAAAAATTTGTTTTGATTTCCATTTTAAGTATCTTTGCGTCTGAATTATATCTTTTGTGATAGAGGGGACACAAGTCCCCTCTTTTATTGGATTAAAATTGAAATTAAAGTCTGAAGAAATACAGAGAATAACGGAGGGATATTTACCCGATGACTCTTTTTTTGTTGTTGATGTGAAATTAACAGGGAAAAGAGGCAATGAAAAAGTGGTGATCCTGATCGATGGCGACAAGGACATCAGTGTGGATATTTGTGCTAATATTTCCCGTTCTGTTTCCGATGAGTTGGAGTTGAATAATATGTTTGAGGAAAGTTATACCCTGGAGGTATCCTCTCCAGGAGTAGATTTTCCTTTAACATCTAAAAGGCAATATAATAAAAATGTAGGCAGGCAATTGAAAATCGACCTGCTTAACGGGGAAAGGATTAAAGGCGATTTGAAAGGGTCCGATAATTCAGGAATTACCTTGAATGTTTATAAAGGTAAGAACATGGAGAATGAAGATTTATTTATTCCTTTTTCAGATATAAAAAGCAGTAAAGTATTAGTGGCATTTAAATAAAAACAATGGACGCTAGAATATTAATAGAGTCATTTGCTGAGTTTGCTAGAAACAAAAATGTGGATCGTCCTACCATGATCCGAATACTGGAAGATGTATTCAGGACCATGATCAGGAAAAAATTTACTGAAGATGACAATTTCGATATTGTGATCAATGCGGATAAGGGCGATCTTGAAATTTGGCGTTTCAGAGAAATAGTGGATGATAACTCTGAAGATATTTGGGACCATGATAAGATTAGTCTTTCAGAAGCTAAAAAAATAGAGCCTGATTTTGAAATTGGCGAAGAGGTTTCTGAAGAGATCAAACTGGAGGATTTTGGAAGAAGGGCAGTAATGATGGCCCGACAAACCTTGATGCAGAAAATCAAGGACCTTGAAAAAGATTTACTCTTCCAGAAATATAAGGATCTTGTTGGAGAGCTGATTATGGGTGAAGTATACCAGGTTTTACCCCGTGAAGTTCTTCTTATAGATGCTGAAGGCAATGAATTGATCCTTCCGAAAACTGAACAAATTGCCAAAGACAGGTATAGAAAAGGTGAATCAGTACGTGCTGTTGTACAACGGGTGGAAATGGTGAATGGAAATCCAAGAATAATTTTATCAAGAACTTCTCCGAAATTCCTGGAAAGATTATTTGAAAGTGAAGTTCCAGAAGTTTTCGATGGTTTGATTACCATTAAGAACGTGGTACGAGAGCCTGGTGAAAGGGCCAAAGTAGCCGTAGAGTCATATGACGATCGAATTGATCCTGTAGGTGCTTGTGTCGGGATGAAAGGATCGCGGATCCATAGTATCGTTAGGGAACTTCAGAATGAAAATATTGATGTGATCAACTGTACTGATAATCTTGAACTGTACATTCAGCGCGCCTTGAGCCCTGCAAAAATTACATCAATAAGAATAGAAGAAGATAATGGAAGGGTTTCAGTTTTCATGAAACCAGACCAGGTATCCCTGGCCATCGGAAAAGGTGGTCACAATATCAAATTGGCCAGTAAATTGGTAGGATATGAAATAGACGTATTCAGGGATATTGATGAAAGCGAGGAGGAGGATGTTGACCTTGATGAATTCATAGATGAAATCGATGATTGGGTAATTGACGAATTGAAAAGGGTCGGCCTTGATACTGCTAGAAGTGTTTTGGCCCTACCTAAGGAAGATATACTCAGAAGAACTGATTTAGAAGAAGAGACGATTGATGATATATTGAAAGTATTAAACCAGGAGTTTGAATAATACTTTTCGGTAATTAAAAGCTAAATTGACTGTAACAATATGATGAGATTAAGCCAAGTTGCCAGGAAACTGAATATCGGGAAAAACACAATCCTTGATTTTCTGGAGTCGAAGGGATTTAAGGTGGATGATAATCCCAATTCCAAAATAAGCCCGGAACAATTCCAGATATTATCAAAGGAGTTTGCTACTTCCGCAATGGATAAAGAAGAGGCGCTTGGTTTGACCATAGGGAAAAAACACTCTGATAATTTTATTATTGACTCAGAAATTAACGAGGAGGAGAAACAGAATGATGAAGAGGAGGAGATCCTGATAAAATCAATTACCGCTACTAAAAAGCAGGAGGAAGTAGAAGAAAAGGAAGTAGAGATTGAAGAGGTAAAAGAAATATGGGATGATAAACCTAAGCTTAAAGGCATAAAAGTAGTCGGAAAGATTGATCTTGAAACTGAGAAAAAGACACCTGATGTTGAAGAAGAGGTAAAAGAGGAAATACCTGAAAAGAAAATTGAAAAACCAATTGTTGAAGAAAAAGAAGAGGTTGTCGAAGAAGAGACACCTATCCCGGAAAAGGAGGATAAAAAAACAACTGAACCAAAAGCCAAGACTGAAAAGGTGATAGAAGCAAAAGCAGAATCTCTTAGGGGATTGAAAGTTGTAGGTAAAATTGATCTTCCGCAGAAGAAGAAAAAAGTAGCCCAACCTATTGCCTCGAGTGATGAAAAGAAAGAAAAAAACAAGAAAAAGCGACCGCGGAAAAGAATCCCTAAGCCTGTCCAGGGCGAGGGGCGTCCAAAAGACGATAGGAGTAAACAAAGAGATACCAGAAGATCAAAAGTCCAGAAGGAGGAGGTTTCTGAAAAAGAAATTCAGGAACAGATTAAGGCTACTTTGGCTAAATTGAGTGGTTCGAAAACAAAAGGTTCTGTAAGCAGGGCTAAATACAGAAAGGAAAAAAGGTCAGCGGTTGCCGAAGCCCATGAGGAGATGATGCAGAAGAAGGAAGAGGAAGAAATGATTTTGCAGGTTAACGAGTTTATTTCTGCTAATGACCTCGCCTCTTTAATGAATGTAAGTGTTAATGAAGTTATTTCAACCTGTATGAGCCTGGGAATGTTTGTTTCAATCAACCAGCGTCTGGATGCAGAAGCGATAACCTTTATTGCTGATGAGTTTGGTTATGAGGTTAAATTTGTATCAGAAGATGAAGAATTGGAGGTTGAAGAGGAACAAGATGAAGAAAAGGATCTGGAACCAAGGGCTCCGATAGTAACCATTATGGGGCATGTTGACCATGGCAAAACCTCTTTACTTGATTTTATCCGACATTCAAAAATTATTGAACAGGAAGCCGGTGGTATCACTCAACATATAGGTGCTTATGATGTGGTAACTGATAGTGGTAAACGTATTGCCTTCCTTGATACGCCTGGTCATGAAGCTTTTACTGCCATGCGTGCACGGGGAGCCAAGATCACAGATGTTGTTATAATTGTTGTTGCCGCTGATGACAACGTAATGCCACAGACTAAAGAAGCGATCAATCATGCTCAGATTGCTGAAGTACCAATTGTGATTGCCATCAATAAGATTGATAAACCAAATGCCAACCCTGATAAAATCAAAGAAGAGTTAGCTAATATGAATATCCTGGTTGAGGATTGGGGCGGTAAATATCAGTGTCAGGAAATCTCCGCCAAAACGGGTGTGGGAATTGATGAATTGCTTGAGAAAGTATTACTGGAAGCGGAACTCTTAGAGCTTACCGCTAATCCGAACAAACCAGCCCTGGGTACTGTCATTGAAGCATCGCTGGATAAGGGCCGTGGTTATGTGGCTACCATACTTGTACAGGCAGGAAATTTAAAGGTAGGTGATATCGTACTGGCAGGCGAGCATTATGGCCGTGTAAAAGCCATGTTCGACCATAAAGGAAAAATCCTTGATCTGGCCGATCCCTCAACACCGATACTTTTACTTGGCCTTGATGGAGCTCCTCAGGCCGGGGACAAATTTCATGTTATGCAAACTGAACGTGAGGCACGGGAATTTTCAAATAAACGCCAGCAATTAGTTCGCGAACAATCCTTACGGACGAAAAAACACATTACCCTTGATGAAATTGGACGCAGATTGGCTATTGGTAGTTTTAAAGAACTTAATGTAATTGTAAAAGGGGATGTTGATGGTTCTGTGGAAGCTCTTTCAGATTCTCTTCTTAATCTTACTACAGAGGAAGTGCAGATTAACATTCTACAAAAAGGGGTTGGACAGATTTCTGAATCTGATGTTATTCTTGCTTCTGCCTCAGATGCCATTATCCTTGGTTTCCAGGTGAGACCGTCAGCAAATGCCCGAAGGCTGGCCGAACAGGAAGAAATAGAGATCCGACTCTATTCCGTCATTTATGATGCGATCAATGAGATAAAAGATGCCATGGAGGGAATGCTTGCTCCTGACGTAGAAGAAGTGATCACAGGCAATGTTGAAATACGTGAAGTATTCAAAATATCAAAAGTAGGAAGCGTCGCTGGATGTATGGTTACCGATGGCATAATGAAAAAATCAAATAATATTCGCCTTGTGCGTGATGGTATTGTAATATACAGCGGAGAAATTGGCGCATTAAAGAGATTTAAAGATGATGTCACTGAGGTAAGATCTGGTTATGAATGCGGAATCAGCATCAAAAACTACAATGATATGAAGGTTGGAGATATCATTGAAGCTTATGAAGAAAGGGAAACAGCCCGAAAGCTTTAATGATTACAAAGGCCTGCCTTTCCGTTTTTTTATATAGTTTCTTCCAGGTTTATATTGCATGAAACTGATTACAGTTTTCCTGTTGGCCATACTGTTGATAATATTATTCATGGGCCTGTACAAGCCCTGGTTGGTCTTGTGGTTTGTTGATGTTAAAACAAGGATGAAAGTTATATCATTCTTTCTTCCCCCTTTCGTCATCTTGCAGATATTTTACATTTTTCTGAATTATTCTTTCTGATCAATCTGAGCTGGAATAAATTTCAGAATGTAGCCTTTTTTCCCCCTTCCCTCACTGGAAATAAACATATTTCCATCATGATCGAAACAGATTCCTTCAGGTTGCCGGAACAGCGACCTTTTCAAAGGGGCCATAGAAACAATTGAACCTGTTTTGTCCAATACGACCAATAGTTTTCCGACAGAAGAAATAAGGAATACATCTTCAGTATGAGGATGGACAGCAATTCCCGAAGGCATGAAAGGCATATGATTTGATGGATATAAGCCAGTCTTGATAATTTCTTCTTTAAAAGATTCAGTAGTCAGGTGAATATATGGCTTTGTCTTAACTTTATCCTTCGTAACATTATACGAATAGACCGCCCTTCCTTTTAGGCCATTCTCCAGGATTTCCGAATTCTGCTTGCATGCAATATAAAATTCATCTTTTTTATGACCCTTAGTAATACCCTCCAGTTCATTACGGCTCGTGAAAGGTAGATCGACCTTGCTTACTTCAGGTTCATCTTCAATATTGAAATAGTAGAGTTTTCCGGTACTTTTCACCACATAGGCGATATCCTCTGACTGCGTAACACCCTCATAATCTCCCTTTTTACCAAATTTTATTTCCTGGATTATTTCTTCTTTTCCATGATCATATAAATACAAATATCCCTTTTCATCTTCCACGCATAGAAGGATATCCTCTTTCCAATAAGCTAAACCCGAAATTTCAACCAGTTCCCCAGGTAATTTATAATCGTTTGCAGGAGAATATACATCATATTGAAAATCGCCTGTAAAAATGACCGACTTATTCGAATTATCATCTTCCTCTGGAATGATACAACCTGCAATTCCTAAGATTAAGTTAATGGCAACTATCAGTTTTAATAGGATCCTGCACTTCATCAATATGGTTTCAAGAAGGTAAATATGTTAGAAAACGGTTATTACTGGAAATTAATATTATTTGATCAGAACTGAAATAGTTTTCTTTTGTATTTCAAAGTAAAATAATAAGGCAAAAAATATTTATATTTAGAAACCTAAATTATCCGTTTACGATGGAAGCAGAATCCGCGCTTTTACAAACAAGTAGAAAATACGTTGAATCATTTTTAAAGGAAAATTTATCTGATGGAATTTACTACCATGATCTGGAACATACCCAGGAAGTTGTAGAAGCCTCACAGGAAATTGGGATTGCCAGTAAATTATCGAATGAAGAGTTAGAAATAGTTCTTATTGCTGCCTGGTTTCATGATACAGGGTATTATAAGGGGATGGAAAATCATGAAGAAATGAGCAAAGATGTCGCCGAAAAGTTTTTGAAACAGGAAGGCGTTGGAGAAAGCAAGATTGCTGCGGTGGGAGGTTGCATACTGGCCACCAAAATTCCACAGACCCCTAAAAATATTATGGAAGAAGTACTGTGTGATGCAGACCTCTACCATGTTTCAACCAGGGATTTCTTTACGAAATCGGAACTCCTGAGAAAGGAATTTTCGCTGATATTTCCTGATGAGATCCAACTTGATGAGTGGTTCAAGAACAGTATCAAGTTCTTAAAAAATCATTCTTTCTTTACACGCTATGCTAAAGAAAAACTTCTTCCTGCCAAAAAAGAGAATTTGAAAAAACTAAAAGTTTTGTATAAGGATATCCTGGTGGATGACTCGGATTCCCCGAAACCTGATAAAAAGAAAAAAAAAAAGGATGATAATAAACCCACCCGGGGAATAGAAACGCTCTTCAGAATTACATCACGAAATCACGTAGATTTCAGTTCCATGGCCGACAATAAAGCCAACATAATGATATCTATAAACTCTATTATGTTGTCAATTGTGTTTTCTGTGTTGTTTAATAAATTTGCCACTGATCCAAATTTAATCCCTCCCACTATTATTTTGACCATTGTTAGTACGGCCACGATTATTTTTGCCATACTTGCTACTCGACCGAATTTAACAGCTGGTGTTTTTACCAAAGATGACATCAAGAAGAGGCGTACCAATCTCTTGTTTTTTGGTAATTTCTATAAAATGCCCCTGGCCGATTATGAATGGGGAATTAAGGAACTAATGAATGATAGAGAATTCCTGTATGGAAGTATGATAAGAGATATTTATTTTCTGGGTAAAGTCCTTGGAAAGAAATATCTATATTTAAGAATATCATATACAATTTTTATGTACGGGCTGGTTATTTCGGTAATGGCATTTGCTATTTCTGTGTTTTTATTTCCTACAACCTCAATTTAAAAAACAAACGATACATTAATGTCCATGAAAAGATTTCTTCTGGTTGCTGGTATATTTCTTTTTTTTCAAAACTGCCATAAATCAACAGATGCAGTTCATCCTTTTAGAAACCCGGATTTGACAATTGATGATCGGGTAGACGATTTAATTGACAGGTTAACTTTAGAAGAAAAGATCAGCCAGTTGAATTATGATGCGCCTGCTATTGAAAGATTGAATATCCCGGCATATAACTGGTGGAATGAATGTTTGCACGGAGTTGGAAGGGCAGGAAAAGCCACCGTATTTCCTCAGGCGATCGGAATGGCAGCCTCGTGGAATAAACATCTTCTTGGAGAAATTGGACAAGTAATATCGGATGAGGCCAGGGCAAAGTATAATAAGTTTCAGGAACTGGGAAAAACGGATATATATTATGGGCTAACCTTCTGGACGCCCAACATAAATATTTTTCGAGATCCCAGATGGGGGCGAGGACAGGAAACTTATGGTGAAGATCCCTTTTTAACAGGGGAACTTGCTGTCTCGTTTATAAAGGCGCTGCAGGGAGAGGATCCCAACCATCTAAAGTTAGTAGCTACATCAAAACATTACGGCATTCATTCAGGACCTGAACATAGCAGGCATAGCATAAACCTGGACATAGACAATATAGATTTATGGGAAACCTATCTGCCGGCTTTTGAAAAAACAGTTAAAAAAGCAGATGTGGCCTCTGTCATGTGTGCTTATAACCGTTTCAGGGATGAAGCATGTTGCGGCAGTAACCTTTTACTTCAATCCATTCTTCGGGATCAGTGGGGATTTGATGGCTACGTCGTTTCCGACTGTTGGGCAATTCATGATTTTTATAGAGAAAATGGGCACAATCTTAATGAAACTGCGGAAGAAGCAGCCGCACTGGCCTTTCGAACCGGAACTGATTTAAACTGTGGTTCAACTTCACCCTTCCTGCTAGGTGCTGTTGAACAAGGTTTGATATCTGAAGATGAGATTGATATTGCCCTGAAACGCCTTTTCGAAGCGCGAATAAGGCTGGGTATGTTCGATCCACCGAATAAGGTCCCATATTCTGACATTCCCTATAATATAGTCCGAAATACAGCAAATCTGGAAAAGGCTCTGCAAGCTTCCCGGGAATCTATAGTTCTTTTAAAAAATGATAACATACTGCCTTTGGACAATGATATTAAAAAACTTGCAGTTGTTGGACCACTGGCAGATGATTATCGGATATTACTTGGAAACTATCACGGGTCTTCAGATAATCTATATACGCCACTTAGGGGAATCCGGGAATATGGAGAGAAAAACGGTATCGAGGTTAATTATGAACCGGGTTGCCTGATCACTAATGGAGTGCCAATATTGACGGTGATCCCTACAGATTTCTTGACTGTTTCAGGAAAAAAAGGCTTAAATGCAAGGTATTATGATAACAGGGATTTCGAAGGCGAGCCTGAGATTATTAGAAGAGATAAAACTGTTGATTTTTCATGGAATGATAAAACTCCGATAAGCGGGAAAATAGCAGATCATTTTTCAGTGATTTGGGAAGGGCATATCAAAGCGCCTCTAACAGGAGAATATGCCATTGGAATTAATGCCGGTAATGGAGTGAAATTATATTTCGAAGATTCGTTAAGAATTGATTTTAATAATATTCACCATCCTCTGCAAAAATCATTTTATCAAAAGCTTGAAGGAGGCAAGGAATATGCTGTTAATATTGAGTTTTTCAGCTATGGGAACGATCCGGTTGCGAAGCTACTCTGGAGTATGCCCAATCCCGGAATGGCAGAAAACGCACTGGATCATATAAAGAATTCAGACGTAACAGTTTTATTTATGGGATTGTCACCTTATCTCGAAGGTGAAGAAATGCCCATTAAGGTGGAAGGATTTTCTGGTGGCGATCGAACCGATATAAAACTTCCATCTACTCAGATATCTTTTATAAATGAAGTAGTGAAAACCGGTAAGCCAGTCGTCCTGGTCTTGATGGGTGGAAGTGCAATAGCAGTTAACGATGCGGATAAGAGTATTCCTGCCATTTTACATTCATGGTATCCAGGTGAATTTGGTGGAAGAGCACTCGCTGAAATATTATTTGGAAACGTAAATCCAAGCGGAAAATTACCAGTGACATTTTATAAATCCATCAATGATATCCCTGATTTTGAAGATTATAACATGCACAAAAGAACGTATAAATATTTTGCAGGAGATCCTTTATACCCTTTTGGACATGGCCTTTCTTATACCAATTTTGAATATTCTAATCTGGAAGTCTCGGATAATGAATTTGACAGGATGGATGAACTTACCGTCAAAGTCTCAGTTAAAAATACAGGCCAGCGCGCGGGCGCTGAAGTTGTACAGATGTATATAAAAGATTTGGATGCAAGTTACAGGGTTCCTAATCTTTCTTTAGAAGGATTTCAAAAAATACATCTTGAAGCTGGAGAGCAAAAAACGGTGGAATTCCATATTATGCCGGAACAGTTAGCCATCATTAATGACATGGGAGAAAAAATCATTGAGCCTGGTTCATTCTTGATATTTGTGGGTGGTAAACAGCCCAATATGAAAGGAACTGCCGATAATCCTACCACACAGGTTATAAGTATTGAAATTGACTATTCTGGTTCTGCTGAAAAACTATAATTATCCCTTTCTGCAGTTCATGATGTCGGTTTATTACCTTAATTTCAGATGATCCACTTCGTCCAGCGTATCCGGATTAATCACTTCCATTTGGATTTCATCCCCATTTACATGGAACAGGACCAAGGCATTCTGAGTAGTAAAACCAGTGGTAAAGGAAGACCAGGGAGTCTTTTCCTGTGAATAATAAGGTGCTCCAGCTGCTCCGTTATTGACCTGGTATATTGAGCGTTGTAACTTCAATTTAGGCAGCTCCCATGAATCCGGGTAAATATTTGTTTCTGCGGTTATATGCGTTTTGCAATAATTATGCTCATCACCCGTAAGAAGCGCAACAACTTTTTCTGTTTTGTTCACAATGATATCAAGCAATTCATCCCTTCTTTCAATAATGCCTTTTTCAACTGGTTTTCCATTGACATAGGGTCTGGATTTGTTTTTCCCTCCATACCACATATCATCATTAACATGCCCTCCATTTGGAAAAAACGGGGTGTGAACAGTTACAAACACATGATCGATGTTTTCATCATTTTCAAGGACCAGGAGGGTTTCTTCCATCCATTTTAACTGGTTATCCATAATATATGCATGGATATTACCGCTGGTTTCATTAACATGCGAAGTACTTGGGGCATACCAGTAATTTGAATTTAATACCACCATGGCTACATTGTCATATATGTAGTAAAACACATTTTCCTTGTATGACGGAAAATCAATATTCTTTTTACTGGGATCATACTTGGAACCATCCTCACTCTCCGGTCCATTTAATGGATTCACAAAATTCTGTGTATATATGGCTTCCGAAGAAATTTTATCAAAAGGAAATTTGTCAATAGAATAAAAATCTCCTCCCGGTAGTGCCCAGTAATACATAATTGCTTCATGATTCCCCATAGTGGTGATAACCGGAAAATACCTGGCCCAGGGTTCAACTGCACGTTTCCAATTGGCATATTCGAGCTGTATCTGGTTTGGATCAATCTTATATCCAGTGATCAGGTCACCAGTAAATTGCATAAAAGAACATTTTTCATAAGCACCTAGAGCCATTATCTTTTTCATTATATAGGCATTCGCTCCATTGAAGTCTCTTTCTCCTCCACCCTGTCCAGATCTGGAATCACTGGCATAACCAAATGTGAATTTGGTTCTTGATCCGGGTTTCGGTGCTGTTTTGAAAGAATAACTCTCCTGGTTCGTGCCAAAATGAACTGAATAATTATATTCCTGATTCTCCTTTAAACCATTAATGGGAATTTCGTGATAGGTACTGGCGGAATTAGTAGAAAATCTTTTGCCTTCAATATCTACTTCAATATTTACTGATATATTGGTTTTTAAAGATAACACAACAGATTCATGTGTTAAAAGATTAACAAATGGACCCTCCACAATAGTTGTGTCTACGAAAATGGGTCTGTCCCCTTTAAACCCTATTCGCCCGTCATATAAAAATTCTCCCGTTTCACTAACTACCCGATATCCTAAAACTCCTTTCCCATTTTTAACCCAGTTAACCATATCATATCTGCCTTTAAGAGTATGCAGATTAACAAAAGCTTTACCATCCATAATTTGGGCAGGAATTCTAAAATAAACCGGTAAGGGGTATTTAGAATCCTGATAAGGTATTAAACCATAATACAGGGTGCCATTGTTCAAAGAACTTTTGAAATCAAATAATATTCCGGTTTGGGTAGTTTGTGGATCTCCTACCATGTTTTCCAAGGTCATTTCTGAGGGCATTTCATTTAAAATATAAGACATGGCACCTATATTCAACATCAAATTTCCTTCAACATTATAGGTAATATTGGAATAGACAGATGGAATTTTATACCGTTTTTGACCAGAAACAGAAAATACTACTAAAAGAAGTAGCATAAGGCTTATATAAATCCGTTTGTTCATTATTTAATTACCATTTGAAAATCAGCATAAACGGGCAGATGATCACTGAACCCACCAAGATACTTTAATCCTTGATAAGTTCGTAGCGGCCTGCCATTTTTTTTGTTCATCAAAAACTCATTTTTATATATGTGTGCCACCTCATCAAGCAATTTCAATCCATTTTCTCCATATGACATTGAGGATGAAACTATTATCTGATCCAGAACAGAGGCCTCAGTAATGTTATTCACCCTAAAATGTGTTCCGGATCCTTTCTTATAAAGTGGGTACATTAAATTAATTAATGAACTTGAGTCTTCCTTTGCTTGCGGATCTCCTGCCTTCAATATTTTTGCCAGAGAGCTGTTTATTGGTTCATCATTGAAGTCACCCATGATGATGATATTTGAGGCAGGATCGTGATCAAACAAGCTATCTACAACTTGTTTTAACTTTTTAGCTGCTATAATTCTTTTTGCCTCACTGGCCATCTGTCCCCCTCTTCTGGAGGGCCAGTGATTGATAAAGACATGGCATAGAATTGATTCAAATAAAATGCCGGAAACATGCAATATATCCCTTGTTTTAAGGTCCGGAAAACGGGAATCGTTGATTCTGATAAAATCAAATTTAAAGGCTTTAAATTGTAAAGGATCATATAATAGCGCTACATCAATGCCCCTTAAATCAGGGGATTCTTTATGTATCGCTTTATAGGAACAATATTTCATAACCGATTTATTAAGGATATCATTTATCACTTTGTGGTTCTCTATTTCACACAAACCAATGATAGCTGGCATATTTCCCTCTCCAATGGCTACAAAAAGCTTGCCTAATTTATTGATTTTCAAATAATACCTCTTATATGTCCAATAGTACTGCCCCCCTGGTGTGAAGGCCTCATCAATCTTGATGCTGTCATCAGAGGGATGGAACAGATTTTCTACATTGTAAAAGACAAAACGAACAGTGGTTTTTTTATGGTTTGTATGGATTTGAACTACATTTGGTTCTACAGCTGGAATTTCAGATGTTCCCTGTTCCCCCTGACCATATATATTAATAAAAGGCAGGCAATAACCAAATAGAAATACCTGGCAAATTAAGTATTTTGGCACATTAGCTGGTTTGAAATACTTTCAATTATTTAAATAAAAGCCCGATATACAATAACTACCGGATAAAAAATGATGAACATCATCGCCAAAACAAAAGCCAATACTATGGTTCCAAATGATTTAAATAATTTGATCATCCACGCATGATTAGTTCCACTAAAATTTAAGAAAAATGATTTAATAAAGAATGATAAAGATCAGAAATTATTAAAACTTAGTGTTTAACGACAATATTTTATAAAAATGATACAAATTAGGCTCTATATATTTCTTATTAATATATAGATGACTGAATAACAATTTATTATATTTAATCTGAGTTGGATAAAAACCACATTCGGAATTGGATAAATATTTAAATAGTAAAAACATACTGGTAACAGGGGGAAGTAAGGGCATTGGTCAATCCATAGTGAACTACTTACTTGAAAATAAAGCTAAAGTTGCCATCCATTATAACCGTAATGGTGCGGACATAGAGGATATAATTCGAAAATATCCGGATAAGGCAATTCCATTTCAATATGACTTTGAACAATTAGACAGAATACCCTCTTTTATGGATATAGTTGTTCAAAAAATGGGTCACATAGATGTTCTAGTAAATAATGCCGGGATAGCACTTTCGTCTGATATATCTGGTCCCGACGATGAATGGATAAATGCCTGGAAAAAAACCATGGATATAAATTTAAATGCAGTTGGATTTTTATGTAAAAAGGCAATCCAGCATTTTCTTGAACGAAACAGTGGGGGAAAGATCATCAATATATCTTCAAGAGCTGCTTTTCGTGGTGACACAGAAGATTATATGGATTATGCGGCATCAAAAGCTGGAATGGTGGCATTAACCAGGTCAATAGCCCGAGCTTATGGAAAAAAGGGAATTGTGGCCTTCACCATCGCCCCGGGATTTGTCAAAACAGAAATGGCGCAACAATTTTTTGATCAATACGGGAAAGAGGTAGCTTTAAATCAGATCGCTTTAAATGAATTAACAAGCCCTGAAGACGTGGCTCCTTTTGTTGGTTTTTTAGCCAGCGGATTGGCTGACCATGCAACGGGCGGTACATTTGATATAAACGCTGGAAGTTATGTCCATTGACAAAAATCTAAAAAGATGCACATGGTGCGAAGGTCTATATGATGACTATGTAAAGTATCATGATGAAGAATGGGGCGTTCCGGTTCATGATGAACGGAAGCATTTTGAATTTCTTATCCTGGAAGGAGCTCAGGCTGGTTTGAGTTGGAGTACAATATTAAAAAGAAGGGAAGGTTACAGAAACGCTTTTGCGAATTTTGATCCAGCCCTGGTTGCTAAATACGATGAAGCAAAATATGAATCTTTATTACAGGATCCTTCAATCATCCGTAACAGGTTAAAAATCAAATCGGCAATTAATAATGCGCGAAGATTCATTGAGGTTCAAAATGAATACGGCAGCTTTGATACTTACATTTGGAAATTCACTAATGGAAAGCCTTTGATCAACACCTGGGAAAAAATGAGTGAAATCCCCGCTAAAACTGAATTGTCAGACCGGGTAAGTAAAGATTTAAAAAAACGCGGATTCAATTTTGTGGGAAGCACCATTATTTATGCACACCTTCAAGCTACCGGGATCGTAAACGACCATGAGGTTAGCTGTTTCAGGTATAAAGAATTAACAATGTTGTAAATAAATATTAATCAGCCGCCGCTGGCTTATTTCAATATAGACTTATCAATTTAAAGTTTCCCCAACTCAACCGTAGGTTGTTCAGGCATTTCTTTGGCCAGGAGCCAGCGACAGAAAATGATCGCTTCCTTATATGCTGATGTACTGATCCAGTTATTCACATCCATGGGCTTATGGCTAAGGTATATGGTGAAACTCCCATCCTCATTTTGAACAGCCTGTTCCTTGTTAATACATACTTTATAATTCTTATAATCTGTACTCTGCATCAGATAATTCCAGGTCTGGATTCCCCAGTAACAGCACTCCGGTGATGTAAAATTTATTTTTAAATACTCATCCTCCTCCAGATGAAATCTTCCGAAACAATAGACATTGTCCACTGTCCCCCAACCACCCTGGTCTGCTTCAAAAGGAAAAGGAGGAAGAAAATCATTCATAGGAAATTCTACTGGTAGAGGAGCTATCCATGTCGTCTGCTCAAAAAAGGTCTTCATAACCCGGATCCTTTTAGCGAGTTGTTCATCCGATAGTGGGATGGGAACTTCCTGAACACAGGTATTTTCAATTGAGAGATCGCTTTCCTTTCCATTTGTCCGGTCGAAGAAATATTCCCTGGAAAATAAAGTTACTGAATCTGCATCTAGTTTAAACTCATTCCTTCCTTTTGGTTCCTGAGTAAGTTTGATTTCAAAACTTCCATCTTCCTCAAACTCAATATTGGTGTGGTTTATACTTAAGGTAACCCTATCACTGAGGTCACCATCAGGAGATCCACCGTACAATGTAAACGACAGATAACAACTGTCATAGCGCCGGCCTTTTATAATATACTCCTGGTCTCCCCTGACCTGAGTAAAATAATAAACAGAATCAACATTATCGCCCAGGTTCTTATGATAAGGTGTGGCCAGCAGCATAAAATCAGGTCGTAAAGGATCATTAAACAAATAGAAATCTATACTGGTCCTTAGAAGATGAAATATGTGTTGATAGCCATCAATTTTTCCCTGCTCATCCAGGTTCTTCTCAGGATTCAGAAAAGTATTTTCGGCATTTCCAATTACTTCAAGAAACTCCTGAAGGGCTTTTTTGCTTTTATGTCCCATAATTAGGTAAAGAATAGAGATTGTTTAAAAAATCAATATAGTCTCCATACATGGAGTTTATTTTATTTTCTTTCAGGTTAAAATCTTTCAAGGAATAAGCATGCCTCCCATGCTTATCTTTTGGATTTTGTGCCAGGAAATGCGTAAATCTTTCAAGAGCTTCATCAGATAAGGTCCAGCCAAACTTTTCATAAATTTCTTTTACAGTATTTACCTGGTCACTTACAAAATCCTCAAAGCGAATATGAATAATTTGATCATCCTTCTTCAGTACTTCAATCGAATTTAAGAATTTATTCAAATATAAACTCCATGTTTCAGCCTGTTCATGTCCGGTTCGTTCAGCTATTTCATTGTCACTATACAAAGATCTTACTGATGATATTAGGCTGGCAGTGGAAGGTACGACCTCAAAAGGATGCCGATGGGTCATAATAATCCTGGCATCAGGATATACTTCAAAAAGTTCGGGTAACCTCATCAGATGAACTGGAGACTTAAGTAACCAACGTCTGGATTTTACCCCTCCTGATTGCAGATATTGAAGAAACCTTTTATGGAAGCGCATAGTACCCAATTTATCTGCATGGTTATTAAACCAATCCAAATAGGAGGGCAAATATAATTGTGCAAAGAACTGAAAACTGTTGAAATCCAGTGCATTAATGCTTATGCACTCCTGTGGAGAATCTGCCGCCATATAATGTTTGCGCAAAAAATCCGGTATCAATTTAAACAAATGCCCAAATTCCTTGCGCACGGTATTTAGCTGCTCATTATCCGTGTAATTTTCCGGCCTTGGGACAGGATGTGGCAAAAGACATTCCCAGGCCTGAGGTGACCTGTGATCAGGATCTTCATGCAGCAAGGCATGGAGTATTGTCGTCCCGGAACGTGGCATCCCTACTATAAATACCGGTTGCTCAATCTTTTCATCAGATATGTGAGGATTTTGAGAAATAGTTTGCTCTAGTTTGTATCGGCCGTAAAGAGTACGTTCAAGTAACCCTTTGATGGCAAGCCCTCCAAAAGGATTAGGCTTGCCTTCCATATTTATGGATTTTACTAATTTTTGTAACCCTGTTTCAGTTTCTGGAAGCGATATAGATACGCCGGCTTTTTTTTGAGCTTTCCGTATGATCTTATCCGGATCGAGCCTAAACGGATCAGCGCCAATTTTCCTCAAAAAAAAACCAAGGCCATTAATAGCGTTGAGCATTGATGATCTTTGGATAAATAGCTCTGTGGGTTTGTCCATGTCCTACATCAATTGTTTCAACTTTTGAGCCGCACCGATATCGCCCTTTACCTTGATCTTACCCGTTAGGGTCGCGATCATCGGTTTGATCTCTTTTCGTTGGAGTTTAAGGTAGGTGTCCTTGCTCATGGTAATAGTACAATCAGCATCGCTATCTTCTCCAGAAATCTGGTTGACCTGATCACTGCCATCAATCAAAATAAACTCACCATCCAGATTAAATTTCAATCTTTTACCTATCGGATCAATTTTTTTTACTTTTTCTTCCAGTTCTTTTCGTATTTGTTCGATTTCCATAGGAGCAAACATAGCATTTTTTTGGAAATCATAAAATTAAGCAAACAGGCAGGTGTGAAATAGTAAAGAAGTCTTAAAACTTAATTCCCAGGTTTAAAGCCCAATAGTCGTTTTTCACAGTAAGTTCATTTTGCAAAAAAGGCTGGGGTTTAACGGTGTTCAATAATCCCCTGTAATAGGTCACACCCGTGAAAAAAGTTGTATTCTGGCCAAGTTTCATTTCAATACCCACTCCAAAATCCAAAACAATATCCCAGAAATTAAATTTCTCAATATATACCTCGTCAGTATATTTTCCGGATTCATCAACTTTCATTTCAAAGGCAATTCCAAATTGAAAAAAGAACCATTTATCTATTGAAAACTCATCTGTTAGTAATTTAAAATTAAACGGAACCTGTATATATTGAAGATTAAAGGATTGTTCCTTTTCACCTCCCGGACTTTCAGCCTTTATACCTATCCTTTTAGGAAACCAATAAATACCGGTACTGAAATAGTAATTCTTCCTGGTTTCAAAATCAAAAAGTATCCCCAAAGCAATTCTATATCCAATCCCATCGTTATCAAATGAAATTGTATCGGAATCTGAAGAAATTCTGTTAACTGATATGCCAGGAAGAATATTGGCTCCAACTTTTACCTGGCTAAATGCTGTTGTTGACAGGAACAGAATCAAGGAAAACAGGATGTTGTATTTCTTCATACAATTATTTAATACTTTTACATCAAAATTAATTGAATGTCTACCAGTGTCAAATGTAAATGATCTTAATCAAAATTAAAATGCAATATAAAGTAAGTAGGAATCTGTTATTTCTCTTTTTATTTAGCACCTTCCTTTTCTTCTATTCCTGTTCCAACAAGGATGCTTGCATTCCTTCACCTGACATTTCCAACATTAATATATCACTTGAAATTGACAGGTTGGATAAGAAACTCTTCAAAATTCATACCAGAACTGAGTTAAAAGACCTGCTCGATGAAAATTTTGCATTTAGTGAAATATTCCTGGCAAGATCTCAATACCCTTATGATTCAATTTTTATCAATCGGTTTTTTGAATTATTGCATAATCCTTCCATTGATACATTATGGGCGGAAACGGATAGTATATTTGGAGATCTTCAGGAAATTAACCTTCAGTTTGAAGATGCATTTAAAAGAATCAAGTATTACTATTCAGAATTCAAGCCCCCTAAGATCCAGTATGTTTTTACAGGACTTACCCATGACATGTATGTATCAGATAGCCTTATAATTATTGGATTGGATTACTATCTGGGAAATGATGCTTCATACCGGCCAGTAAATATTCCGGATTATATCTTGAAAAGATATCGCCAAGAAAATATTGTGCCCAATTCATTATTGCTGCTATCTCAGAATTACAACAAAGTTGATATAAGGGATAAAACGCTGTTAGGTGAAATGGTCTTTTATGGAAAGGCATTTTATTTTTCCAAACAGATGCTTCCATGTGTTCCCGATTCAATTTTCCTGGGTTACTCACCGAATGAGATGAAAGATATTTTCCACGGCCAGGAAATAATCTGGGCAAACTTTATTGAAAATGAAGTTCTGTTTGACACAAACCATCACATAAAGGATAAGTTCATTGCAGAGAGGCCTAAAACCTTTGAAATTGGCCAAAATTGCCCGGGCAGGATAGGTAGATGGATCGGCTGGGAAATCGCAAAGGATTATATGGAGAATAACAAAGAAGCTACCCTTCCGGATTTAATGAAAAACAGCAATTCTCGTATGATTTTTGAACGATCCGGCTTTAAGCCTCAAAGCCAGGATATTTAGGATCAATAAAACTAATGAGGTTTTTGATGCATTTATCCTTATCAAATGATTCTTCAGCTAAACGTCTGGCATTCACCTGTTGAATATTTAGATGAGGCTCTTTTAAAAATGGTTGTATTTTGGAGGCAAATTCACCTGGAATTTCAGGATCCATATAAAATCCACATTTATTTTTCTCAATCAGATCGCATACCCATCCTTTGGTATTTGTAATTACCAATTTACCACTTGCGAGAGCATCAAAAAATTTATTCGGACTGTTCAGTTCCATTACAGGATTATTGATAAAGGAGATATACGCAGCATCACAGATCGATAAATATTCTTTCAGATCAAATTTATCCATGTGCGGCAAAAACTCGATTGTCCTTAGATTTCTAAGTTTAACCTGCTGTCTTAATCCGGTAAGCATCGCTCCTTCGCCAATCATAAAGAATCTTATATTCATCTTATGGTCTTCAGAAACTTTTACCAGGTCAAGAAAATAATCCAATGCATTAACTTTTCCAATAGCTCCAAAATATGATATCACAAAAGCATTCCCTATACTGTGTTTTTCCAGCAAGGCCTCATTTTTTTGATTTGTTCTTTCGAAAAAAGTGCAATCAGAGAAATTCGGACATAGATAAACTGATTTACCTGGTACCTGGCTTGACACATGCTCATGAATTCCAGGAGATAGTGATACGATCTTATGTGCTTTCCGGTAAGCAGTCATTTCCAGTTTCCTGGATATAGTTTTGATAAAAACATTTTTTATTTCCAATAACCGGATCGGGGCCTCTGGCCAGAGGTCCCTGATTTCAAATACATAGGGAATTTGCTTCTGCCGGTTTAATTTCAGGGCTATGAGTGCAACAGTTAGGGGGGTTGAGGTGACATAAGCCAAGTCAATGTTTTCAAACTTCCCCGCCAAATGATAGGCTTTATAGGCAAAGAACAAAAATGCGAACAGCCTTCTGAGAAAACCGAAATGATTATAATATTTAACTGGTAAGTAATGAACGGTAATCCCCTCTATATCTTTTTTTATATATTGGTTTCGATTATGGGAAGTAATCATTTCGACCTCATGCCCTGCATCGATCATACCCCTTGCAATATAATAAGATCTTATTGCCCCTCCTTCGGAAGGTGTTTTGAAATATTGATGTATATAGAGAATATTCAACGTTTAAAAAGTTAAGATTCAATCAACGTATAGATCAGGTTAAGTTTTTTTCAAAATATCTGCAAAAATTTTGCAATCCGCATTGAGCACATTTTGGATTTCTTGCAACGCACGTATAACGACCATGAAGAATTAGCCAATGATGGGCTTTGGCGATAAGATCTGTTGGAATATATTTCACCAGTTGTTGCTCAACGGATAAGGGGGTTTTAGAATTTAAATTGGCCAGGCCTATTCGTTTAGAAACTCTGAATACATGGGTATCAACTGCCAGTACAGGTTGATTATAGATTACTGAAGCAATCACATTGGCTGTTTTTCGTCCTACACCAGGTAACTTCTGAAGCTCAGTTACCGTCTCAGGGATCTGTGAGTCATAATCTTCATATAACATTTTAGCCATCCCAATCAGATGCTTGGTTTTGCTATTGGGATAAGTAACACTTTTTATATATGGGAATACTTCATCGAAACTGCTATGCGCTAAATGCTCGGGGGATGGAAATTCCTTAAAAAGCGCTGGAGTGACCATATTTATCCTTTTATCAGTACATTGCGCACTGAGGATAACTGCTATTAATAAATGAAATGAATTGGAATATTCTAATTCAGTTTTGGGCTCTGGAAAGTTCTTGGTGAAATAATCGATTAATAATCTAAATCTTTCTTTTTTCTGCATTCGTTTTAATCTAAGCTGAATGCAAATTTATCGTTTTTGAAAAATTTAAAATTTTATTTATCGTTTTTTCTGATGGACTTAATTCAACTCTGTCCAACTCCATGCTTACTTCAGCAAGATTCTTATACTCTTCAAACAATTTATTATCTAACAATAATTCCTGTTCGATTTCTTGTTTTTCGCGTTCAGTTGTTTCCTGATAGATATATCTTATCAGATCATTTCGGGTAAAAGTTTTTGTCATAGGCAGACCGATTAACAGTAATCTTTTTACGCAGATTGATCAGTGCATATCTCATTCTTCCAAGAGCGGTATTGATACTGACACCTGATACTTCTGCAATTTCTTTAAAACTCATATTCATATAGTGCCTCATTACGAGTACTTCCCTTTGTACAAGGGGCAATTCTTCAATGAATTGCTTAAGACGATCATGTGTATCTTTTTGTATTTGCACAGATTCAAAAGAATCTTCGGAGAAATCCAGATTATTAAAGACCGAACTTCCATCTTCAAGAACCATGGTCGGATATCTTTTATCCCTTCTGAAATAGTCAATAGCCAGGTTGTGGGCTATTCGCAATATCCAGGGTAAAAATTTACCCTCTTCATTATATCTTCCCGATTTAATGGTTTTGATTGCCTTTATGAAAGTTTCTTGTAAAAGATCCTCAGCCAAGTAGTTATCTCTGACGATCAAGTTAATTGTTGTAAAAACCCTATTTTTGTGTCTTTCAACCAATAGTTCAAAAGCCTCTTCGTTACCTTTTATGTACGCTGAAACTAATTTTTTGTCACTTACCTCGTTCCTATTCATTATGTATCTCAATTAGTAAACGTAGAGCTTTATATCATATTGTATTCTTTATAAGGTTAAACATTTTTTTTAATTGGGACTGCCAAAGTATATAATCTGATTTTATAAAACAACAATATTTTTAAAATTTCTTACACGTGTTTGATTAACTGAATAACAACATTTATTCCAAAATACTACAAAATCATTTAAAAAAAGTACAATTTTAAACTCACACTTTAACATCACTAGGTATAACGTGCTAATAATTAGGGAGTTATGAGATTTATTTTTTGTTTGATTTCAAGCTTGAAAGGCCATAATTCTAGTTTAAATCCAAAAAAATCACAGAAAAATATTTTTTTATTTTCCCAAAATAAATCGAAATTCCAATTTTTGGAATATTTTAATCTCTTCCGAACAAATTGCAAATAAGAGTGTTCCTAATATTATCTTTGCTATTCCATGCATGAAATAAAGGCTACCGAAGTACAGTTCGATTTGGATAAGTTGAATCCAAAAGAGTATATAATTATAAAAGGAGCAAGGGTTAATAATTTAAAGAACCTAAATGTTGCCATCCCGAGAAATAAATTGATCGTAATTACGGGATTGTCTGGTTCAGGAAAATCTTCCCTCGCCTTTGATACATTATTCGCTGAGGGGCAAAGAATGTATGTGGAAAGCCTGAGCTCATATGCAAGGCAATTTCTGGGACGCATGGAGAAACCTGACGTGGATTTCATTCAGGGTGTATCTCCTGCCATAGCTATTGAACAAAAAGCGAATACTAAAAATCCCAGATCTACAGTTGGAACCACCACTGAGATCTATGATTATTTGAAATTGTTGTATGCAAGAATAGGCAAGACCTATTCTCCCATTAGTCATCAGGAAGTAAAAAGAGATACTGTGACTTCTGTAGTGGATTGGATCTATTCATTTCCGGAAGGGGAAAAGGTCATGATCTTCGCCCCATTGCATATAAATCCGTATAGAACAATTGAACAGGAATTAAATATCCTGTTAAGTAAAGGTTTTTCCCGTATAAAGATAGGTGAAGAAGTGATACTAGTTGAAGATGCGTTAACAGAGTTGGAAAAGTATCTTAATGTCGAAGATATCCAGGTATTAATCGATAGAACATCAGTAATTCACGATGATGAAGACAATCAATATAGAATCGCTGATTCCATTCAAACAGCTTTTTTTGAAGGACATGGATCCAGCATAGTGGATCTACAGGGAAAAATCATTAAAGAGTTCAGCGATCGATTTGAACTGGATGGTATTACATTTGAAGAACCAAGTGTTAATCTATTCAGTTTTAACAATCCATTTGGTGCATGTAAAAAATGTGAAGGTTTTGGTAAAATTCTAGGCATTGATGAAGATCTCGTGATCCCGGATAAAGGCCTATCAGTGTATGAGGGTGCTATTGTTCCATGGCGATCTGAAACTATGAAAAAATGGCTGCACAAGTTGCTGGATAACGCGATGGAATTTGACTTCCCTGTTCACAGACCAATAAATGAATTAAGTATAGAAGAATATCAACTGCTATGGAATGGGAACAAACATTTTAAGGGAATTAATCAATTTTTCGATTACATAAGCTCCAAAACACATAAGATACAATATAGAGTTCTATTGAGCCGTTACAGGGGGCGCACTATTTGTCCGCAGTGCAGGGGAACTCGCCTTAGGGAAGATGCTGGTTATGTTAAAATCAGTAACAGTTCCATATCAGATCTTGTTTTAATGCCTGTTAGCGAATCTGTCTCTTTTTTTAATAATCTTAAAATTGATGGAATACAAGAAAAGATCAGCAAGCAGCTATTAATGGAAATTCAAAGCCGGCTGAAATATCTGGATTTAGTTGGGCTCGGATACTTAACCCTTAACCGGCTGACATCATCCCTTTCCGGAGGAGAATTTCAAAGAATCAGATTGGCTACTTCCCTGGGAAGCGCTCTCGTAGGTTCTATGTATATATTGGATGAACCAAGCATAGGCCTTCACCCACGGGATACCAGTAAATTAATCGACGTGTTAAAGTCACTTAGAGACCTTGGCAATACAGTAATAGTCGTAGAGCATGAGGAAGAGGTCATGTTAAATGCAGATCAGATAATTGATATAGGCCCGGATGCCGGATCTCACGGTGGTGAATTGGTCTTTCAGGGCTCCCAATCTCAAATCAGGAATAATACAATTTCATACACTGCCAGATATTTAAATCAACTTGATACCGTTGAGGTACCGGCAAGGAGAAGACCGTGGAAGGAGCACATTCAAATTGTTGGGGCGCGGGAAAACAACCTCAAGAATATTGATGTGAATATACCTCTCGGTATTTTATCGGTGATCACTGGAGTGAGTGGTTCAGGTAAATCCACATTGGTAAAAAATATTCTATATCCCGCATTGGCAAAACGGCTTGGCTCTATGGCTGATTCTATTGGAAAATTTGACAAACTGGAAGGATCGGTTGACAGGATCTTACAGGTTGAATATATCGATCAAAATCCAATCGGGAAATCTTCCCGTTCTAATCCGGTTACCTATGTTAAAGCCTATGATGCCGTACGAAAGTTATTTTCTGATCAACAATTATCAGTACAACGAGGATACAAGCCTGCTCACTTTTCCTTCAATGTAGATGGTGGAAGATGTGAAACCTGCCAGGGGGAGGGAATAATTAAAATCGAGATGCAGTTCATGGCCGATATTTTTCTTACGTGCGATAGTTGCAAGGGGAGCAGGTTTAAAAATGAAATTCTCAATGTTCAATATAATGGAAAGAATATTCAGGAGGTTCTCGAACTCACAGTTGATGAAGCTATTGATTTTTTTATGAAAGATTCGGCTGTGGTCAATCGCCTTGAACCCTTGCAGGAAGTTGGATTAGGATATATCAGATTGGGGCAATCATCAAATTCCCTGAGCGGAGGGGAAGCACAACGTGTAAAGCTTGCATATTTTCTCGGGAAAGGGAAAACCACAACTCATGATCACATTTTATTTATATTCGATGAACCTACAACAGGCCTTCATTTTCACGATATCAACAAATTATTGAAGTCTGTCCAGGGCCTTATCAATCAGGGAAATTCCGTAGTAATGATAGAACACAATATGGAGGTTATTAAATCTGCAGACTGGATTATTGACCTGGGTCCGGAAGGAGGAGATAAAGAGGGGGGATATGTTGTATTCGAGGGTACGCCGGAGGAACTGGTCCATCAAAATAACGGATATACAGCCCAGTTTTTAAAGTCTAAATTTGAGGATTGATCGATTCATAACCTATCGTTTTCAGACTAAAGCAGATAGGACTTATAAAGTTAATGAGGAAGAATTCAAAAATCAACCGCCGGGTATACTGTTAATTTAATGGTATTATTCTCCAAAAGCAGTTAAAACTATATGCCTGTTAATCCCAAAATTCCTGAATTCACAAAAATATATTCCTTGCCAGGTACCAAGGTTTAGCTTTCCTCCTGTAATCGGTATGTTTATTTCATTTCCTATAATAGCTGTCTTGATATGGGCAGGCATATCATCAGATCCTTCATAATTATGGCGGTAATAAGGGGCATTTTCAGGAACAGTGTTGTTGAAATGACTTTCAAAATCCTGTCGGACTGTAGGGTCTGCATTTTCATTAATGGTTATTCCAGCAGAGGTGTGCTTAACCAGAATATGCAACATTCCTTTATCTATATTTTTAATGTCGGTAAATTCATCACGTACTTGATCGGTGATCAGGTGAAATCCCCTTCGATATCTTGGAAGGATCATTTCTTTTTGAAAAAATTTCATATTAATTGTTCAATAAATATTCTATGGCACCAATATCCGGCAATGAGTCCCGTTGCAGTCCATACAGATCAATCTCCATAGATGATCCTAAAGCATTATCAATCGCTGGAGATAAGGAATCTGGGGTATAATCATAATTACTCACATCACTGAACTGCATAAAACCTGTTTCTGTACTTAAAAAAGTTCCATCTCCCTCAAAGATATTTAACGAGGTTTTTAGAATACTGTTCATGGTTTGTATTTGGGATTTATCAGGTTGCGACATATCCACAGCAATTTCCTCCTCGAGATTACCCCATAAAATTGAGTTGGATATCGAAACTTGAAGGGGATTATACAGGTTAGATCCGTCTTCCAGATCAAGGTTATCGGTAATTACATAAGCTGCCTGTCCACTAAAGAAGGTAACAGGGAAATTTGCGATTGTACAATGATTATAGGCATAATTTCCTCCCGCAAAATTACCAACAACATACCCGGTAGATGTGTTGATTAGTGAATTTTCGGCTAAAAGATCTGAATTAAAAGCGGCAATGCCAGCGACCGCTGAATTTTCGATACGGACATTTTTCAGGATTATGTCAGGGATAGTGTCCTGATCGGGTGTGCCCAGCCTTACACCATATTGTACATTTCGAATATCCGTATATTGAATATAATTATTAGTACTACCTTCGAGAAAAATGATCCCGCCCCACTGTCCTGGAATGTTTTCATATTGAGCTTCCAGCCTTTCATTTCTGAACACTACTCGCGCTTCAGGTTCCCCGTTAACCAACAAAGAACCTTTCACAAAAATAAATGTATCAAACGAAGAAAAGATGCGCACGTTTTTTTCAATCCGCAACTCACACAGGGAATCTATTAAAATGGATCCATACAGGAAATAGGGTAAATCGGGGGACCATTGAGTATCGCAATCTAGAACTGCATTCCCAAGAAAATGTGCATTTTGCCCCCAGCTTTGGAGTTTTACATCCTGGAGATTCCCATTCGTGATGAATACAATAGAATCCCTTACAACGAATGGCAATGATTCTTCTGAGGGATCGATCCTGACCGTAACAAGGACTAACAAACTATCATTTCCTAATATTTGCTGGTTTTCAACACTGTTTGATTCATATCCTGAAACAGCAATAGAATATGGAGAATCATTACCTTCCCCAACATAGATATTCTCAATGATCAGGGCATTTGGATTCTGGTTACGGACTATAAACCTTTTAGTTACGCTCCCAATTGAAGTAAATACTGTATCAAACGTAATGGTATCTGCAGAAAAGCTTAGTTGGGATCCAGGATCTACGGAAATGATTTCATCCTCATTCACACAGGAAAGTTGAATGATTAAAAATAAAGCTAAATAAAATATATAACTGGCTTTCAAACTCAATTATCAGACTGTCCCTCTTTCAGCCTTTCGGCATTCTCCGCTATGCGTAACTTCTCAATAAAATCAGCAATATCGCCATCCATTACAGATTGAAGATTATATACTGAATGATTTATCCTATGGTCTGTAACCCTGCTTTGTGGAAAATTATAAGTCCGGATCTTATCTGACCTGTCTCCACTGCCTACCATCGATTTCCTCTTCTCTCCGATTTTTTCGTTGTGCTTTTTAAGTTCCATCTCGTATAATCTGGACCTCAATACTTTCAACGCTTTATCAAGATTTTTCAATTGGGATTTTTCGTCCTGGCATGAAACTACAATACCTGAAGGGATGTGTGTCAGCCGGATGGCCGAATAGGTAGTGTTTACAGATTGTCCGCCCGGGCCGGAGGAGCAAAAAGTATCCTTCCTGACATCGTTCATATCAATTTCAACCTCTACATCTTCCATTTCTGGTAATACTGCGACACTTGCGGCAGAGGTGTGTACACGCCCCTGGGTTTCAGTTGTAGGAACTCTCTGGACCCTGTGAACCCCTGACTCATATTTTAGCTTTCCATAAACATCTTCGCCAGAAACAGTACATATAATTTCCTTATATCCACCGGAGGTTCCATCAGTTAAATCCAGCAGGTTCAATTTCCATTTCATCCTTTCGCAGAATCGCTGGTACATTCTGAACAAGTCGCCGGCAAAGATTGCCGCTTCATCACCACCAGTACCCGCCCTGATCTCCAGTATGGCATTTTTACTGTCATTAGGATCTTTCGGGATCAGGAGCTGTTTAAGCTCTTCTTCAATATTTGCCCTTATGGGATTAAGTTCATCAAGTTCAGCCTTTGCCATATTCCTGAATTCAGGATCTTTCTCCGTTTCCAGTAAGGCTTTCGCACTATCAATATCATTTAAGATCTTCTGATATTCATCGTACTTCTTTACTATTTTTTCCAGGTCCTTGTATTCCTTGCTTAACTTGGAATAATTTTTCATATCCGACATGATATCGGGTTGTACCAGCATTTCTCCGACCTCAATGAACCTGTTCTTTATAGCTTCTAATTTATCCGTCATGTCCGAGAATTATGATCCAATCTCTATTTCCTCGCCCATACTATTCAGAAATCTGAAATCGGCGATTCCGAGTGATGAGTCCATCTCCAGATTCACCCATTTATGGTATTTGTAAAACCATTTCATACGGATAGAAAAGAATCCCTGTTTGAAATACGCATAAAGGTAAGGGTGTACAGCTAATGTCAGCTTTTTTTCATTCTGCTTAGACAGAACAAAATCGAGATTTTTTTCAATATTATCTGAAACAAGAATGGTTGCTGAAACTTTTCCGCTGCCATTGCAGGTAGGACAGCTTTCCTGAACAGGCATACTAAGTTCAGGCCTCACACGTTGCCTGGTTATTTGCATCAGGCCAAATTTCGATAAAGGCAATATGGTGAATTTCGAACGGTCCAGTTTCATTTCCTCTTTCATTGCTGAAAATATCTTTTTCTTGTTTTCAGCATTACGCATATCAATATAGTCGATTACGATAATTCCCCCCATGTCCCTCAGCCTCAGTTGCCTTGCAATCTCCTTTGCAGCTTCCATGTTTACATTTAATGCAGTGGCTTCCTGATTCTTTTCAGAATTGGATTTATTTCCACTATTAACATCAATCACATGTAATGCTTCTGTATGCTCAATTACAATATATCCTCCTCCGGGTAAACTCACTGTAGGTCCGAATAGAGTTTTTAACTGCTTTTCAATACCAAACTGCTCAAAGATCTTTGATTTACCATTGTACAGTTTTAGAATTTTCTCTTTATCCGGAGCGATTTGTTTAATATATGACTTTACCTCGTCATAGATGGATTTACTATCGACGCTGATCATATCAAAGGATTCGTTGAGCATATCTCTGAGGATAGAAGAGACTCTGCCCATCTCACCAATGATTTTAGCTTTTGGCCGGGCATGTTTAAGGTTTTTTACCCCTTCTGTCCAGACTTTCATAAGGTTGTTAAGATCACTGTCAAGCTCAGCGACATCCCTGCCGTCTGCCACGGTTCGGATAATTAAACCAAAGTTTTTAGGCCGGATGCTATTGATCAGCCTGGAAAGTCGGTTCCGCTCATCAGCATTGGAAATCTTTTTAGAAATACTAACTGAATTTGAGAATGGCACAAGCACAAGATACCTGCCAGCCAGAGAAATTTCGCATGAAAGTCTCGGCCCCTTTGTGGAGATCGGTTCTTTTACAACCTGTACTAAGACCTGTTGGTTTTTTGTTAAAACCTGAGTGATCTTGCCTGTTTTTTCAATATCAGGCTCCAGCCTGAATTGAGCAAGTTTTGAAGAAGTGTTTTTCCTGGTAAGCGCAAAGTGTGTATACTTTTTTAAAGAACTTACCTGTGGACCCAGATCCAGATAATGCAGGAATGCATCTTTATCAAATCCGATATCGATAAATGCTGCATTTAAACCGGGAACTACTTTTTTTACTATTCCCAGATAAATGTCTCCTACTTTAAATCGTCTAGATTCTTCTTCGTAATGAAATTCTACAAGATCCTTATTTTTTACCAGGGCTATCCGACATCCTTGTTGCGTTGCATTAACGATTAAATTATTATTCAAGGTATTGTCAATGTTTATGTCCCTTATTAAATATGATATCGAAGAAGATCTAATTTAATTATTTCTTCTTATGTCTGTTTTTTCTTAGACGCTTCTTTCTTTTGTGCGTCGCTATTTTATGTCGCTTTCTTTTTTTACCGCAAGGCATAAATAAATACTTTTAAAATATAAATAATTTTTTTAGTTCAACTCTTTCAGATATCCATCTATTGTCGCTAAAACTGCTGGATCATCCTCCATGCTTTTTACCAGTTCAAATTGCCTCCTTGCATTATCTTTTTTTCCTAATTCAAAATAACACAAGCCAAGATAGAACTGACCCTGCAGATTTTGAGGGTACAAAGATACTAGATTTTTGAATCTTTCACTAGCTCTTTCGTATTGTCCTGACTGAATTGCCAAAATGCCCATATTAAAAAGACCATTTTCATTCTCGGGATCAGCCTCTAAGATCTCCCTGAGCAATGTAATTCCCTGCATAGGATTAGCAGATGAAATATAAGTCATTGCCAATTTATTCTTAATATCCAGTCGTGATGGATCATCTTTCAGCAAAAGCTCATAATAATATCTTGCCTTTTCGCTATATGTATTTGCCGCCTCCTTCTCCATCGCAAAACCCAGGGCATCATAATAAGCATTCCCGGCTTTCTCAAATTCTTTCGGACCTGGATTTATTTCAGCAATTATTTCAAAGTACTTAGCCGCACTGTCAAATTGATTGTACCCTAAATATATCCTGGATAAAGAATCTGCCAATATAAGATGATCATATCCTTCATTATTCATCTTCGCCATCAAGTTATTGATCTTGGCATTGTCCTGATCGGTGATCTCAGTAGAATGCAGATCCAGAATGTCTGTATCAACTCCTTCCTGCTCCTTTACTTCCAGATTTGATGTGTTCCCAATATCCTGATCCTGTTCATTGTCGATAACTACCCTTGGCAGGAAGTATAAAACAACGATCAAAACCAATGATATTAATATGAGTGCAATCCTGTGCTTCTGCATCTCCCCTCAAATCCAAATTATACGAAGGACTTATGAATTACTACTTTTAACTTTATCGCTACTTTTAATTTTCTCGATAAATACCTTGGAAGGTTTGAAACTTGGAACATAATGTTCATCTATAATAATGGCGGTGTTTTTAGAAATATTCCTGGCCACTTTTTTGGCTCTCTTTTTATTAACGAAACTTCCAAATCCTCTTACATATATATTTTCTCCTTCAGCCATTGATTGCTTAACAACACTAAAAAGCGCCTCTACAGCAACTTGTACATCTGCTTTATCAATGCCTGTCTGGTCAGAAATTTTTGAAATAATCTCAGCTTTTGTCACGATCCTAATAGTTTATAAAAATCTGTAAATACTTAATAACCAAATATTTTGGTGCACAAAAGTATATCCTCGCGACCTATAATGGAAATAAAATACAAACAAAATTGAGAGATATGTATTTTTACATTTGGAATCAGTTTAAAGATAGCATTGAAATTAACAGAATATACAGCGGCATTATTACAGTGGTACTCTGACAATCGCAGAGATCTTCCATGGAGGAAGACCAATGATCCATATAAAATTTGGCTTTCTGAGATTATGCTTCAACAAACCAGGGTTTCACAAGGCATGCCCTACTATATGAATTTTATTAAAAGGTTCCCATCGGTATTTGATCTTGCGAATGCCAATGAAAATGAAGTGCTATTAGAGTGGCAAGGATTGGGATATTATTCCCGAGCCAGAAACTTACATGAATGTGCGAAAAAAATTGTGTCGGATTACGGAGGGATCTTTCCAGATACATATGCTGAACTTTTAAAATTGCCAGGTATTGGTCCTTATACAGCTGCGGCCATTTCTTCTATTTGCTATAATGAATCCTATCCTGTACTTGATGGAAATGTATACCGGGTATTGGCCAGATTGTTTAATATAAAAAGTGATATTAATACTGCAGAAGGAAAAAAATCTTTTTTGCATATTGCCGAAAAATTAATGCCGGATGAATATCCAGGTGATTTTAATCAGGCCATCATGGAATTTGGTGCCCTTCAATGTTTGCCCAAAAATCCCCCCTGTGAAATCTGTGCTTTAAATATGAATTGCGTATCATATTCTATGAAGAACCAGCTGGAACGCCCGGTAAAATCAACAAATAAGAAAAAGGCGATTCGTTTTTTTAATTATCTGGTTTTAGGCAAAAACAGGAGTTTATACATGAACCGGAGGGTGAAAAATGACATCTGGAAAGGTCTCTATGATTTTCACCTTGTTGAATCGGATGGAAAAATATCTGATGTATTAGTGTTTTTAGAAGGATTGGGAATTATTGAAGGAGCAGAATGGCAAATCCATCATATCAAAGAATATAAACATGTATTATCTCATCAGATCATTCATGCGACCTTCTATTATATTGATTCAAATAATACTGTCAATAATTTAATTGTTAATTCAGTTGAAAACGCTGATTTTTATAATTTTGATCAAATTGAAAGCTTACCAAAACCTGTATTGATTGATAATTATTTGAAGGAAGAAATATTTTAATTATTTTTGATTTTAATTTAAGTTCAACCAGTAAAATTTAAGAATTATGGCAGGCGTAAACAAGGTTATCTTAGTTGGGAATTTAGGAAGGGATCCTGAAATCAGAACACTTGAAAGTGGTGTAAAAGTTGCCCGTTTTTCATTAGCAACTACCGAGTCTTATAATGATAGAAATACAGGTCAGCGAGTTGACCAAACCGAATGGCATAATATTGTATTATGGAGAGGTTTGGCAGAGATTGCTGAGAAATATTTAAGAAAAGGAAACCAGGTATATCTGGAAGGAAAATTACAGACACGTTCCTATCAGGATAAAGATG
>CAYMFU010000018.1:0-30423 GCA_964389805.1 uncultured Roseivirgaceae bacterium
TTATTTTTAATCCACTGAAGCATAATATTCTTTATTTATTTTAATTTAATATAAAATGAATTGAATATCAGCTATTTGACAATATATTTCTCTATATCTATCTAAAATTTAAAATATTTATTTGCTGGAGAGATTTATGAAGAGATTCCCCGAAAGAATCATGAAAACCCACTAACTGTAAAATTTATATATAAACCTGTATTTCTGGATCGGCTTCGATTAAGGTTTCATGTTTTTAGCAGGTTCCAAACCTGAATGGATACATCAGATATTTTTTTACTCATGCCGGAGCGCTTCAACCGGATTCCGAACAGATTCTTTCCACATTTTATGCCCGGTCGATAGTAAAGTTAAACTTAGAATAAGCAATCCTCCAACCAGAAAATCCGAAAATGACAACTCGATAGGATAATAAATTGGGAAAAGTCCATAAAAATATCCTGCTCCCATGGATCCGATAATTGATGCGATAAAAATAATCAAAATGAATTCTAATGATATTGAGGTAAACATCGAAAAACTACTGGCGCCACTAATTTTTCTGATAGCGATCTCCTTTGTTCTACGGTTCAGCGTATGAGTGATGAGGCCAATGACTCCTAAAATAGATAATACGATACCAATTAATGCAAAAAATGAAAATACCGAATTTATCGTTCTATATACCTCAAAAATTTCAGCTGTTTTAAAGTGATTATCAAAGATCTTGACTACGAATGGATCTCTGGGGAATGATTCAATTAATACAGATTCTATTTCAGCCCTCAATTTGTTTAAATTATCCGAATTCAATCTAAATGCGAAAAAAACCGGACCGGTAATTACAGAATCACCATTTTTGACCTTGATGGCTAGCGGTTTAATTACATTGTATGGGTCATGGAAATGCATATCCTTCATTACCCCGATAACTTGCATTTCTCGGTTATCCAAATATTTGCCTATTGGCTCCTTCCAGCCAAATTGTCTGACAGCAGTTTCATTAATGACATAACCATTTTTCAGATCTGAAGGATAGTCTTCTGAAAATCCCCGCCCTTCCAATAGTTTAAGATCCAGGGTTTTAATAAAATCATAGCTGACCCAAAAAGATTTGACCTCTTTTACATTGTTTCTGGCGCCACCTTCCCAGTTTATCATGTCCCGGTTTACATATTTTGAAGAATGAATGGGAAATCCTCCCGAAGCAGATATATTGTCTATCTCCGGAATGTCTTTTAACCTATTTTTTATTTGATTGAATGTTACATTACCCTCAGTTGGCAGTATCTCGGCAAACAACAGATTTGATTTATTAAATCCAACATCCATTTTTTGAGTATAACTGATTTGTCTGGTAAGCAATACCGTAAGTGTGATCAGTATAATAGAAATCGTAAATTGAAATCCAACAAGTATCTTTTTTAATGGAACTCCCTTATTATTCACCGTCAGTTTATTCTTGAACAGATCTATTGATTTGAATCTTGTTATTATCCATGCTGGATAGATGCTTGATATTATGCCTATAAAGAAGATTGATATAAAAATGAAAACAATCAATCCATTCTTGAACAATAACAGGAAGGTTAGATCTTTGTCCGTAGTATGGTTAAAAGCGTTAAGGGATAGTTCAATTATGATCAGGGATAATATGAATGAAAATAAAGTCACTAACATGGATTCAATAAATATCTGCGCCATTAATAGTCTGCGGGAAGAACCTATAACTTTTTTAATCCCGATTTCCTTACCACGTTCCGAGCTGGAAGCAATGGATAAATTAACATAATTGATGGAAGCAAGTATCAGAACAAAAAAAGAAAATATACTTAATAAATTAATTATGAACTGATAATTGTCGTTCGTAGAATACATGTACAATTTTGAAAGCGGACGTAAGTATAATTCCCTGTAATCTGTGAGCACCTTATCCTTGAGAACATATTTAATACCAGCGTCAACGTTTTTAAAATCAGCCCCTTTTTTAAGCAGTACGTAATTATAGTAGGAATTCAAATCCCATTGATCAAAAATATCTTTTCTGTTCCAAAGTATTTCAAGTGTTGAGAAGGAGATGATAAATTCCGGCTTAAGGTGAGAATCTTCAGGCAGATCCTCATAGACACCATTTACTTTAAGGTTATGGTTTTTCTGTAGCAGTACCATTTTGCCAACTGGATTATCCTCTTTGAAGAGCTTTTTGGCAAGGCTGGAAGAAATTATGATTGACATGGGGTCTGTCAGGGCACCAACTTCTGATCCTTCAATAAAATTAAAGGTAAACATATCTAAATATCCCTGATCGGCATATTGTCCTTTCTCCTCGATGGTCTCATTAGCTTCTGAAGCTGATAAAAATGCCTTATGGTCAGCCATTACTATCCCATGCTTTTCAATGTCAGTAAACCTGTTGTTTAAATATGCATAAAGAGCAGGTGAGGTCTGCATGATCTTTTCATTCTGGGAAGTAATGTCCGTTTGAATTCTGTATATCCGGTCATAATTTTCATGGTAGGAGTCCCAGCTCAGTTCGTACTTGATGAACATGCTGATCATAATAAAGGATGTGAATCCAACGGTTAAGCCAAGAATTGATAATAGGGTATTGAATTTTCGTTTCTGGAGGTTTCTAAAAGCGGATCTTACAACTGAATGAAGCATATGTACAATAAATTGGATCGTTAATATGAATTTATCTCTTGCTTTCATCATTTTGCAAATTATATGCCACGTAAATATAATTCTGATTCACAGCAATTTAAAGGAAAAATCAAACCTTTATTGTCGGAAAATCCAACAACGCTTGTCGGTAAATCTGACACAATTTATGAATATAAATGACTTTTGAAGATAACCAGGTGTTATAGATCTATTCCAGAGTGAAAATAACAATAAATAAATATTTTATTCTGGATGAGATTCTTTGATTATACGTTTTGTACTATTCTCTTAATATTCATTATCTTTAAAACTTATGTCTAAGCAAAACCGTACTTCAGGATCGTCTAAAATGAAACGGACCCGATTCCTCCCGAGATGTCCTGATAAAGCTTTTAAAAGTCTATTTTTTTTTCTATTTTGATCTGACAGATTTTTCTATAAGCTTTTAATCCTGACAAACATGACCTATGATCCAAGTTCCCGTCGAAACTTTTTGAAAACTATCTCAACCACCACGATATTATCGACCACATCTGTTCCGGTTCTGGCAGCTTCCGTTGAAGATAAACGAGTTAATAGGGACAAGATAAATGATAACAAGAATGTTTTCCCCGCTAAGCCTGAATCCACTTTAAAATTTCATGATGGGCCTACATCACCTCTATTTGAGACTATCTCATTTTCCGGTAACCGGTTGTTATCCAATCTCACCGCAGATGAAGTATCCAAAGAAATGAAAGCCTCGTCAGTTAACGCACCTTCCGGGGAAACTACATCCTGGGGGATACCTTTTAAAATTAATTCCGAGATCCTTTACCTGAAAAATGAAGCTGTAAATGTACAATTCACACCCGTTACAAGTAACTGGATGGTCTTTTTACACACTTCTGATCGTCTGCCACTGGAAAAGGAAGAAAATGGATTTTTTGAAAAGCCATTCAAAGGGATCGGGTATCTGAATGAACCTGTCGCTAATTATGTTATTTTATATTCTGATGGAACTGAATTAAGCATCCCCGTGAAGCAACGTTACCATATTGGGATGTTCCAGCAGATCTGGGGCGAAAACTGTATCGAATCGGTGGCCCATCACAAACCAAGGCCAATTCACTTTCACCATCACCAAACTACAGGCTTTTGGGGAGGCTCGCAAACGAGGGTCGCATCGGAAGACAGGGGAAGGTGGATCAATTGGCTGTGGGCCTGGGAAAATCCAAATCCTCAAAAAATAATTAAAGGGATCAGGTTCGAGCCATTGAATAAATCATCCATTATACTATCAGCCATTTCAGCCGGGAAAGTCCAATCTAACCCGCTTTGTTGGGAATCTCGACAAAAGGCAATTCTCACCTTGTCACCAGGAACGGAATTTGATCCAAACCTGGATGAACATGGCCTGCTATCTCAGGTAAAACTTGATCTGGGACAGGTCATAAGTGCAAATCGAAAGTTAAGATATCCGAATGATAAATGGTCTCAAACTTATAATAACCAGATTGCGGAAAGGTCAGAACAAGAGATTTTAATCGAATATGCCGCACATCCTGATGGTAAGTTTCATTTGGGAGAAGGTCTGATGGTACCCGTTGCTGATGTTATGAAAAGTAGGGGCTCTGGAAATATTAAAAAAATTGCACCTGCTGAAAAACGAATCAGAATTAAAGTAGTAGAGAAGGGCAGCAGCAAGCCAATCCCTGTAAAATTTCATGCCCATGGAGAGGCAGATGAATATCTTGCCCCGGTAGACAGGCATAGGTTGGCAAACGATGCCTGGTTTGAAGATTACAGTGTTGACTTTGTACATCAGGGATCTCACGCTTGCACATATATTCCCGGAGAGACACTTATTAGTGTACCTCTTGGCAAGATCTTCCTCGAAATTTCCAAAGGTTTTGAAATGAAACCAATTCGAAGAGTAGTTGAAATTCAATCCAATACCGAGGAACTAACGATTGAGGTAGAGAGATTACTTAATTGGAGAGAAAAAGGCTGGGTAACAGCTGATACACATGTCCATTTTCTGTCTACAAGTTCTGCTATGCTGGAGGGATCAGCTGAAGGCGTAAATATCGTCAATTTACTCGCCAGTCAATGGGGTGAGCTAATGACCAATGTTGGTGATTTTGATGGTAAAACCACTTATGGCTCAAAAGAAACCGGAGGGGAAGGCGAGTATCTGGTAAGGGTTGGAACTGAAAACCGGCAACATGTAATGGGGCATATTTCTTTATTGGGATATGAGGGTAATATTATTGCTCCCATGACAACGGGTGGTGTGGATGAATCCGCCATTGGAGATCCTATTGAAACGCTATTAACTGAATGGGCTTCCCAGTGCAAAAAACAGAATGGCGTCGTTGTACTTCCTCATTTTCCAAATCCCAGGCTTGAAAACGCAGCCGCAATTGTGAATGGTGGCATTGACGGTGTGGAGATGACCTCATGGGGAAATCTATATGGCGGAATCGATCCTTATTCCTTAACGGATTGGTATCGATACCTTAATTGTGGCTATTTTATCGCTTGTGTAGGAGGAACCGATAAGATGAGCGCCGGTACCCCTGTAGGGGCTGTCCGCACTTATGCAAAAATCGATAACAACAAAGAGTTCAATTATGATAACTGGAAAGAGTCGATCAGGAAAGGACAGACATTTGTGACATACGGCCCTTTGGTTGAGTTCTCTGCAGATGGAAACCCGGCAGGAAGCCGGATAAAAATGTCAGGAAATGGGGGTAAAGTGGATGTTTCATGGGAAGTGGCAAGCATTACTGTGCCCATGACCAGTGTGGAACTGATCGTCAATGGCGAAGTCCAGGAGCACACGACTGTTTCAAAATGGGAGGGGAAGGGGAGCTGGAATGTGAAAGTGGATGATAGTTCCTGGATGGCCCTGCTGGTGAGAGGGCATTATGATGATAAACCGGAGATCATAGCAGCACATACCTCACCTGTTATGATCAACATCAATAATAAGCAGATGTTATCCGAATTGGATGCGCTGACTATCCTTGAACAGATTGAAGGTGCTATGGCTTACCTCGAGACCATCGGCACCCGGGCAGATGAAAAAGCCTATAAGCGGATGCGACTCGTTCTTGAATCTTCGCATCGGGCCCTGCATAATAGAATGCATGCCATGGGATATGACCATATCCATACGCCGACAAAAGACCATCCGGAACATCATCCCTGATCTTAAAAGAAGATTAAATATGTATTTTTAGTAATTATTGTTGCAAATAAGTTTAATTACTCTATTACACACTTCGGGTATTACCTCCAGCAATTTTTTAGAGATTTTAGTCGACACTTCTGTTGGAATTTTATCTATCTGACAAGCAATAATAATCACATCAACTTTACAAAAATCTTTTAGTTCTTTTAATAGATTTGAAGTTGGAAGTTGATGCATTGAAAAATCATCAATCTTCTTAACTGGAATTTCATCTATTGGAAGTTCAAATATTTCACCCGGTATTTTTCCAGCATCTATAGCATCAATTATGATAATTTTTTCTGGTTTTTTTTCCGAGAGTGTAATATCGAATAATAGATTTCTTATACTTGTACCTGCATTTACTACCTTAACATTTTCAGGGAGATGATAATTTTCAAGGAGTTCTTCAGCAACACAAGGGCCATATCCATCATCACCAAAAAGAATATTGCCACATCCAAAAACAAGCACTTTCTTGTTTGAATTATCTGAAATATCTATATTGAAATTTTGCTGATCCATTTATGAAACAGGAAGAATAATAGTAAACTTTGTTCCTTCATTTACTTTGCTTTCAATTATAATTTTGCCTTGGTATGCTTCAATGATTTTCTTCGAAATTGCCAACCCAAGCCCCGTTCCATCTTTTTCAATATTTCTGGCATTTTCTGCTCTATAAAACTCTTCAAATACATGATGGATTTCCTCTTTGGGTATTCCAACTCCTGTATCTTTTATTTCAACTAATATTCTATTGCGATCACTAGTGGCAACAACTTCAACTTTACCATCAGAAGGTGTATATTTAATAGCATTATCAAGGATGTTTGTAAGCACATCATCAATATCTTCAGGACGTGCTTTAATATGTGGTAAAGTTTCCTTAATCATTAAACGTAATACAACTTTTTTACCCTCAGCTTTATCATTCATTAAAGCAATACTTTTATGAAGTATTTTATTTAGATTTATTCTTTTTCTTTGCTTGTGTTTTTTCAGTTCTTCAGTCGTTGACAGATCGAGCAGATCATTTATAAGAGGGATAATTGTTTTTGTCCTTTTTTCAGCTCTTTTTATCATATCCAAATGGATGTCTTTAGGGCCATATCCTTCAGTTACTACTTTAAGACAACTTTGAATTGCAGAAATTGGAGCACGTAATTGATGTGCTACTTTTCGAATAAATTCTGACTTTTCTTCATTAGTTTGAATAAGTTTCCTATTAATTGATTGCAGATCGGAAGTAAATTTTGCTATAATAAAAGAAATTAATATTGCTGTAGCTAAAAGGAATATATATAGTACTTTTTTATTCCTGTAGATTGCATAATCAATTTCTTTTAATGACACTACAACATCCAGAACTCCAAGAATCTTTTGTGACTGAGTATGGCATTCAAAACATTGTATTTCGTTGTAAATTGGTTGCATTACTCCGATGAGTCGTTCGTCATCTTCAGTTTTATAAATTCTTGCAGGCTCTTTCTGAATTAATAACTCCTCGTCATTTAAATGGCAAGAGTTACAACCTTCAGTATTTCTCTCAACATAAGTACCTACATTTGATTCTTTAGAAGAGATAGTAATTTTCCCTGACTTATTAAAAATTCTGATTTCAGTTATCTGATCCTGTAAACCAATTGTTTCAATAATCTGCTTTACATCTTCCTTTCTGTTTTGAAGCATTTGATATCTGAGACTTCTTTTAATTGTCTCGACGTATTGTATGGTATTATTTTTAATAATTTCAACCCCATACTCTGCCTCATAATGAATAATAATATATCCAATGATTAATATGATTATTGAGATAACACCTATTATTATATAAATAGCTGTTTTTTTAGTCACATACCTTATTATTTCGTTAACAATTCCTCAACTTTTTCAAGCAGGATTTCTGGTAAAGGTGGTTTTTCAAGAAATTCATTTATCGGGAGGAAAGTATCACTTTTTGGTTCACTAGGAAAGAAAAAACCTGTTTGTTCCCTCATGCCTGTAAGAATTAAAATTGGCAACTTCCGGAATTTTGGGTCTTTTCTTAACTTTCGTGCGATAATAATCCCTGCCGCTTTATTCTCCATCATAATATCCAAAATAAGCAGATCCGGGTTCTCGTTTTCTAATAAAAGTGAACCCTTTTTCGTAGTATCTGCGGAAATAACTTCATAGTTTTTGCTTTCGAGAATAACTTTGGTGGCTTCTGTAAAGTCGTTATCGTCGTCAATAATCAAAATTTTAGCCATATTAAAAATTTTGCAGAATATCTATAACTTCACCTTTATGATTTAATATATCAATTTTTACTGCAAATCTTCCATCCAGATTATGGGTTGCACAAGAAAGACACGGGTCATAGGCTCTGTAGCACATTTCAATTTTGTTTATCATTCCCTGGTCATATGTCCCGTCTTTTATCAGGTCAACTGCTGCTCTTTTAACTGACATATTAATAGGTGCATTGTTATGAGTCGTGCCAACGATTAAATTTACATTTGTAACCAATCCCTCAGCATCCGTTTCATAATCATGGATTAAAGTTCCTCTTGGTGCTTCTACAACGCCAATACCTCTTGCTGCTCTTGGTTCTACAGGTATTCTGATATCTCTTGAAGTAATTTCCGGGTCTTTCAACAACTGGACAACATATTCTGCATTGTAAAGTAATTCAATAAGTCGTGCCCAGTGATAGAGAAGCGTTAACTGAACAGGTCTTCCAAATTTTTCTCTGTATTCTGTTAATTCTTTCTGTGCAAGTGGTGTTTTGATTTTTTCACAGACATTTAATCGTGCCAGTGTATTTGTTCTATAAACTCCAACAGGGTTTTCCAGATCCATTGAGAGATTACCAACTTTTTTCATATATGGGAATTTCATATATGTCCAGGGTTCAATATGTTCTCCTATATAATCCGTATAATTCTCAGAATTAAAATCCTCATAATTCCCGTCAACGTCCATCATTCTCAATTTACCATCATAAAGATCAAGTGTCCCATCCTCAGTTACCGTACCCAGGAATCCTGTTTTTATTACACCCAGTGATTTAACCGTATCAAGATAATCCGGGAAAATAGAATTTTTTGCAAAATCAATGGAGAATTTTGCAAATTCCAGGACCTCTTCGGCCATAGGTAAAACAGTATCTCTTTCTTCTTCAGTCAACGGTTTACTAAAACCGCCAGGTACAGCCGTTACCGGGTGTATAGCTTTTCCAGATACAATGCCAAGCATTTCACCACCTAGCCATCTTGAACGGACAACTCTCTTGGCTATATCGGGAACTTTCCCTGCTATCCCAATAATATTTCTAACAGAAGGATCGGCATCAGGTCCCATCACAAAATCGGCACCTGCCAGGAAATAAAAATGCAATATATGCTCTTCGCAATATGCAATACTATTGCATAGTTCTCTAAGTTTTTTCCCAGCAGAAGGTATTTGAACACCAAATACTGCATCATTGGCTTTTGCGGATGCCAGATGATGTGACCAGGGACATACACCACAGATACTTGTTACAATCCTCGGCAATTCCTCGACCGGTTTTCCAAGGCAGAATTTTTCAAAGCCACGCAGTTCAAGTTGCTGAAATTTTACATCATCAACATTTCCTTCATCATTAAGTAATATTGAGATTTTAGCATGGCCTTCTAATCTTGTTGCCGGATGTATTACTATTTTTTTCATAGTCTTATCCTCCATTTTTTAAATTCTTTTTGGTATTGGTCTTAATCTTCCCTGTGCACCAACATATCTGTTGAATGTAGCTGCTCTGTCAGGGATTTCCCTTGCATTCAATCCAATTGATGAGATTGCACCCATCATATCAACCATTGGATTCGCACCTTTTCTTATAGGTCCGAAACAGCCTCTACAGGGCATTAATCCTTTAATACATCTCGGCACATGAGGTTCTTCTTCGCCGCTTGTCATGTAGCAACCTGTTTTTGTGACAGGCCCTAAACACAAATATCCTTTTTCCATAAAGCATCTCGAACCAATCAATTCTTCGTCTGAATCAAGCAGACCTTCAAGAGGTCTTTTTATCGACACAAGTGCTTTCTTTTCACGTGTTACAGGGCAGTCATCACAAACGCTTCTTTCAGGCAACTCAAATGGTTTACCTTCAAGAAGTGAAGTCAGTGCCTGTGCAATAAGCTGTGGCGCTGTTGGACATCCCGGTATATAAACATCGACTTTCACTACTTCGTCAATGGCATATACTTTGTCAAGCAACGGTGGAATATCCTGATTTGGCGTGTCAGCACTGTCAGTTGAAATGGAATCCCTGTAGACTTTGTCATACAGTTCCTGTAATTGAAACTGATTTGCCAATGCGGGTATTCCCCCAAAGCAAGCGCAACTTCCCAAGGCAATCAATGTTTTACACTTATCTCTCATCTCAATGGTAATTTCTTTATGTTCTTCATTTCTTATACCACCTGAGATCATTCCAACATCTGCCTCCGGAATTTCCAGTTTGTCTTTTTCTCCTGTTTGTCCGAAATATTTATTGTCTGTCAAAACAGGAATGTGGACAAATTCTAATTGAGGTAATAGGTCAAGCAATGGCTCGCCAATGTCAAGTATGGTTACCTCACATCCGCCACAATTTGCCAACCATTCCTCTGCAATTTTTACGGCCATAATTTTTCCTCCTTATTTTTAATTTAATATTAAATGAGTTAATTACTGTTGTTCTATTTCAATTTCAGTAACGATTCTTCGTGTAAACAGAAAATATTTCTCTTCTTCTTGAACCATGTGGGTTTCAAAATTATTTTTTTCATATTCTGCTTTAATGGAAGTCGCTTCGGACGTACTCATATACGTTCTGCCATCCCACATAAACTTTTGTTCATCAAGAATTTTTACATTTTCCATATCTCCTCCGCTTTATAAACAATTATTTTGTACAAATAATTCCTTTTCTACATACCTGCATTTTTTTATTAAATAAAAAAGTTTTCAAAGCGTTCTGTGTTACTTTCATTATAATGTCTAAACCCTATAAGGACTCGGTCCCAGATTTTTGATTTCTTCGGTAAAATCATGCATTACATTAGCAAATCTTGGCCCTTCTGATGCTGAAACCCATTCAATTTTGAACCTTTCCTCTTCAATACCAAAATCCTGTAGCATCATTGTGATAGCATCCGCTCTGCTCTCTGCTTTTAAATTTCCTTCCAGGTAATGGCAATCCCCTATATGACAACCACAAATAATAACTCCATCAGCACCTTTTGTTAAAGCATCAATTACTAAGTTCGGATGAACCATACCAGAACACATAACACGGATTATACGAACGTTTGTTGGATATTGTAACCTCGAAATTCCCGCAAGGTCAGCACCGGCATATGAACACCAGTTACAACAAAACGATAGAATGATCGGGTCAAAATTATTATCAGTCATAGTTTATCCTCCTATTCTGCAGTTTGTAAGGCTGCCTCAATTTGTGCAGCAATATGTTCCAATTTAAAATTCTTCACATAAATGCCTTGCTTGGGACAAGTTGCCATGCAGGTCCCACAACCTTTGCACTTTAGCTCATCCACTTCAACAGTTTTCTTGATTGAACCATCACTCATATATTCAAGTAATGTTAATGCCTGATATGGACATGGATCAATACAGTAAGCACACCCGTCACAATTTTCATCAACAACATTAGAAATCACTGCCGCAAGTTCAATATCTTTTTTGGAAATTATTGTACTTGCCCTTGAAGAAGCAGCTAAAGCCTGTGCAATGCTTTCATCAACTGTTTTTGGAAAGTGAGCAAGGCCACACAGAAAGACACCATCTGTAGCAAAGTCAACAGGACGAAGTTTCATATGTGCTTCCAAAAAGAATCCATCACTTGTTAATGGTACTTTGAGTTGCTGGGCAAGGTCCCTGGCATCGTCTCTGGCAACAACTCCAGTTGACAGGACTAAAAGATCTGTTTTAATATTTACTTTAGCATCTAGAACAGGATTATGCACAGATACTTTTAATTGTCCGTTCAATTTTTCTACATCAGGTTTATTATCTTCTTGATATTCAATAAATCGAATGTCTTTTTCTCTTGCCTTGGTATAATATCCTTCATTGAATCCATATGTACGTATATCACGGTAAAGGATAAATACGTGAGTGTCAGGGTTTTTCTCTTTAATCAATAAGGCATTTTTGATTGCCTGCTGACAGCAAATCCGGCTGCAGTATGGTCGCTTTTCATCTCGTGAACCAACACACTGAATCATAACAATTGTTTGCGGTTTATGGTTTGTAGTATGAAGAAATCCATTGGTGAGTTTTTCCTCTAATTCTGTTTGGGTTATTACCTTTTCTTCCTGGTCATACAAATATTCAGTGGGATTATACTTCACCGCACCAGTAGCCACAATAACAATACCGTGATCAACTGTGTGAACCTGATCATTGGATTTAAATTCCGTTGAGAAATTACCAACCGAACCCTCGATCTTGGCTATTTGTGAATTGGTATAAGTATGAATTTTAGGGTGTTGTTTAACCTTATCAATCAATGAGTCTAATTTTATTTGAGGCTCATCTCCATTTAACAGGAATTTCACTTTTCTAAAATTACCACCCAGGGTATCACTTTTTTCAAGCAGATAGACTTCGAAAGATTGTTCCGCCAAATTATAAGCTGATGTCATGCCGGATACGCCACCGCCAACAACAAGCGCATTTCTGCTGATTTCTATTTTTCTGTTATATAGTGGCTCAATTAAGCGTGCTTTTGCTGTTGCCATCCTGACGAGATCTTTTGATTTCTGCAGGGCGAGCGTGGGTTCGTGCATATGAACCCATGTACACTGGTCTCTGATATTGGCCATCTCAAAGAGGTATGGATTAAGCCCTGCTTCTCGAATGATGCTCTGGAACAAAGGTTCATGAGTTCTTGGTGTACAGGATGCAACAATAACACGATTAAGGTCATGTTCCTTTATTGCCTGTATTATTTTCTCTCCTGATTCAGAAGAGCAGGTGTAAAGATTGTCCTCAGCATATACGACATCAGGCAGGGTCCGGGCATACTCCACAACACCAGGAACATTTATCACGCCACCGATGTTTTTCCCGCAATGGCAGACAAAAATTCCAACTCTTGGGGCTTCGCCTGTAACATCCTTTTCGGGTGGATATTCTTTTTCTTTCACTAATTTTCCCTTTTCATCAAAAAGGAGTGAAAGTGACCTGGCGGCGGCAGCGCTACCTTGCATGACGCTTTCAGGAATATCTTTTGGTCCAGTAAATGCACCGGTTATAAATACACCTTCTTTTTGAGAATCAACAGGAGCAAATGAGCAGGATTCACAAAAATCATATTGATTTAATTCAAGGCTAAACTCTTTGGCAAGTTTCTTTGCCTGATCTGGGGCAGTTAAGCCAGTCGACAGAACTACCAGATCATATTCTCCGGATAATTTCCTATCATCTTCGGAGAGATAATCAACAATGAGATTATTAGTTTCGGCTATTTCTTTGACGGAAAGTGGGCGACATCGAATATAATTTACACCGAGTTTTTGCGCTCTTATATAGTATTCCTCAAAACCTTTACTGAATGCACGTATATCCATGTAGAATATATCACATTGCAATTGCTCACCTTCATGTTCTTTGGCAATGATGGCCTCTTTTGTTGTATACATACAGCAGACAGCAGAACAATAGTCTCTTTCATGGTCACGTGAACCAACACATTGTATCCAGGCAATTTTCTTGGGATCAGTTTTATCTGATGGTCTTAAAATCTTTCCTTGAAATGGTCCGGAGGCTGAAAGGATCCTTTCAAACTCAAGTGCTGTTATAACGTTCTTGAATGATCTATAACCTAAATCAGGTTTTAATTCAGGATTAAAGTGACTGTATCCAGGAGAGACAATAATTGCCCCGACATTCAATTCAGATTTTTGTTCTTTTTGTTCATAATCAATTGCTTTTGCTTCACATACTTCCTTGCAAATCCCACATACATCATAATTTAAGTGGAGACAAGTGTTTTTATCAATAGCAGGTGTATTAGGAATTGCCTGGGGATATAAAACAGAAACAGCTGGCCTGTCATTTAATTCCATATTAAAAGAATCCGTAATCGGTATTCGCAGTCTGTCGCTTGTGATGGTTTGTACTTTTTTACCTACTGGACAGATAAAATTACATGCACCGCATATCCAGCACATTTCATTATGTTTGCCGAATGGAGGTTCCAGTTTCTTCTTTGGACCTCTACCAGTAAAACCGATTGCACTTCTGCCCATTCTCTGTTCACACATATGAACACAAAGGCCGCAAAGGATACAATCTTCATTTTTCTTCTTGATTCTTGGTTCCTTAATACCGTATTCCTCTGCAATCTTTTTTATAACCTCTGAATCAGGACATCTTGCAAGAAGCAGCTCAGCAACAATTTTTCTTGCTCTCAGAATCCTGTCACTATCAGTAAATACATTTATTCCATTTATAGCAGGATAAGAACACGAAGCCTGAAGCATCGTATCTCTTCCAGGAGCCTGAACCTCTACAACACAGAGTCTGCATGCACCGTATGGCATAAGGGCTTTATGAAAGCATAAAGTCGGGACTTTGATTCCAATGCTCTCAATTGCCGCCAATAGATTTGTACCTTCTTCAACTTCAACTTTCTGCTTATTTATTGTTAGAGTTACCATCGCTCCCTACATTGTTTATTTTACATGATCAAAAGCTATATTTATTTCAGGATGTGTAATTTTCAAACATTTTATTGTTTCATTCAGATTTCCAATGGGCTTTCGGTCTATATGCCCCAGTTTGAAAGTAGTTGTTATTTTTGTTCCTTTACCCGGTTCGCTTTCAACTTTCATTGTTCCGCCTGCTTCTTCCGCCGAATGGGAAAGAAACGCCAAACCAAGTCCAACTTTTTTACCCTTTTTGGTGGTAAAGAACGGATTAAGAGCATACTCTTTTGTTTTATCATCCATACCCTTGCCATCATCTTCTATCGTAAGTGTGAGCAAGTTGTCCTTCTTGTTCTCTGTTATCGTAATATTTACATTTCTAGCATTTGCTCTTATCGAATTTTCCGCGATATCAAGAACATGTAAGGAAATATCTTCCATTTTATATCAGTATTTTTCTTCCATCTACTTTACAGAAACACTTCCAGATTTCTTCAAAGGTGCTTTCCTTCATTAGAAAACAAGTGTATCGTTTACCAATATCATTGATACTATGTGCATCAGATGAAGTGATAAAGACAAATTCTTTACCTGTGTTAATTTCTTCTCTCTTAGCAGGTTCTATTATCTCAAGTGCATCCAATTCAAGTCTTTCAGGTATAAATCCCAGGTTTGCTATGATACTGAAACCCTCTCTGTCAACATGGGCGGCAATGGCGATACCATTATACTTATGTATTAATTCCACCACTTCCTCAATGGATATTTCCGTAGCACCGATAAGCAACTTGTTATTAAAACTGAGAACCTCATCATGTTCATTGACGACTACCTGGAGTCCATATCGCTTTTCATCATTAATCCCATGTAAATTTGAGTAAACAGCTTCTTGCATTAAAAACAAATCTCTCTTGTTTCCGAACAGACCCAGAATATGAACTTCTTCCCTGGATGTAATCTCAATACCTCCAATAACTTTTATTCCTTCCTCATTAGCAGATTTTTCCACGGCAGGAAAGTTTTCTGCAGAGTTATGGTCACATATTCCTATAATATCCAGTCCTTTCTTTTTCGCTTCTTTTACGATATTCCTTGGTGACATTTCCAGATCTGCACATGGAGAAAGACAGGTATGTATATGCATGTCTGCTTTAAATTCTTTAATATCACTTGATGCCAATTTCATATAGCTTTCCTACTACTTCATAGGTTAATAAATTGCTTATTATGACAGGTATTTTTTCTATCTGTGCACTTTTCAACGTTTCTTCTTCAGGCTTTCTTCCGTTAACGATTATTATTCCTGAAAGCTCCTTTGAACTTGCAACTGCTATAATGTTTTGATGGATTTGGATAGTAATCCATAAATTTCCCTCCTTTGAATTTGCAAGGACATCACTTAATAAATCCCCGGTATATCCACCGGTAACTTCTCTTTCAAGAAGCTCATCCCCGGATATAACTTGTAAGTCCAATGTCTTTACGATATCTTTAATCTTCATTTTTTGTATATACAATAAAATTCAAATTTGTTCCTTCATTTACCTTGCTTGCTAAGGTCATCTCGTCTGAATAGCTTTTAATATTTGGGAGTCCCATCCCCGCACCAAATCCCAATTCTCTGACCCAGTCGGGTGCAGTTGAATAACCCGGACACATTGCTTTCTTTACATCAGGAATTCCCGGGCCCGAATCAATCGCATTTATTATTATTTTATCCGGATGGATTTCTGCAACAAGTTCTCCTTGAGTTGTGTAAATAACGATATTCATTTCGGCTTCGAAAGCTGAAATTGCCACTCTTCTTATTGTTTCCGGCAAGAATCCCAATCTCAATAAATTCTTCCTAAGCTTACTGGTTTGTTCTCCTGCTTTTTTAAATTCACCTCCTTTTATTTGATATTTTAAAATCAGCATAGAACCGTTCGAGTTTATATCTGTAAAAAATTGGCCCACTCTGTATGTATGAATCTCTTCCTTTAGATAATCAATCTCAAGCTTTTTCAGCAAACCTTCTATGATATCCCCTTTTGTTATAATTCCAACAAGTTTCTTTTTATCTCTGTTAACAACAGGAAATCGTCCATAACCAGTCTTCTCAAATTTGCCAAAAACCCTGACTATTGGTTCATCAGAATAGACTGTAACAACATTTTTTGTCATCCTGTTTTTAACTTTTTCTTCAATTCCGCTGGTTCCAAGTTCATGAAAGCAAATTAATAGGTCTTCTATGGTTATTATTCCTGCCAATCTATCCCCATCTACAACAGGTATTCCGGATATCTTATTATTTCTGAGAATTCTTCTTACCTCGTTCATCGTACTGTCCGGATTTAAAGTAGTAACATTTTTACGCATTACCTGCTTTACTTTCAGCTCATAGGTCAACTCCTGAGTCTTCGATGGTACTTTATGATCCATAGTTTTCATACATTGGATTGTTAAGTGTTCATCTTAGATTTTGAATGGTTTTATTGTTAAACACCATATTTTTAAATGTTACCGCTTAATGATGACTGTTTACTGATTTCGGAACATCCTTTAAGACCATTTTTATATAGTTTGCCACAACTCTCAAACATTGCGCTTTTTGTGGCAAGAAGTATAATTTCTTTTCTTCTTGCAAGGGCAACAATTTCTTCGTCTGGCTTTTTCCCTCTCACAAAACATATTACATTGACACCTGCATTCTCAGCAGTATATACAACTTGTGGCGTCGTTAATCCAGTTAAAAGAAGGGTATTAGACTTTATAAATGCCAGCACATCGCTCATCAAGTCGGCACCACAAGCCATAGTAATTTCCACATGTGACTCATTTTTAACAGTGCACAATATTTCAGCGTCAAGAATTTGTATTATTTCAATGAGTTTCATTTTTTCTTTTTCTTTTTTTCTTTACAACAGGATAGGGTTCCTCAATTCCTGTAATATTATCCATTTCTTTACCGGTTACTTTAACAACTGCTGATACCTTTTTAGGACATACATCAAGACATGTTCCGCATTTGTTGCATTTTGACTGATCAATAATGTGAACATATTTCAGATCTCCTTTGATCGCATCTGTTGGACATTCTTTTAAACATTTTTTACATCCTATACATTTTTCAGGGATAATATAATATTTGATTAAATTTTTGCATACAAGTGCAGGACACCTTCTCTCTTTAATATGCGCTTCATATTCATCTCTGAAATATTTAAGGGTAGATAGTACAGGATTTGGCAGGGTAGTAAGCCCGCACATTGATGCATCCTTTATAGCATAACTGACTTCCTCAAGAAACTCCAGATCTCCCTCTTTCCCATCACCATTTTGTATATTATTAAGAACTTCGAGCAAAGCATCGCTTCCATCCCTGCACGTTGAGCATTTTCCGCAGGATTCATCATTTGTAAATTGAATAAAGAATTTTGCCACATCAACCATACAGGTATCTTCATCCATTACAATCATTCCCCCCGAACCCATCATAGAACCTGCTTCTGTAAGACTTTCATAATCAATAGACACATCAATCATACTGCTGGGCAGGCAACCTCCGGAAGGGCCACCTGTCTGAACAGCTTTAAATTCTTTATTATCGGGAATGCCTCCACCAATATCATAAATTACCTCCCTCATTGTTATGCCCATTGGAACTTCTATAAGTCCGGTATTATTTATTTTACCAACAAGTGAAAAAATCTTGGTTCCTTTGCTCGTTTCAGTTCCAATTTTTGAAAACCAGTCTGCGCCCCTGTTTATTATGACCGGGACATTTGCCCAGGTCTCAACATTATTTATAACTGTAGGGCAATCCCATATTCCTCGTTGTACTGGAAATGGGGGTCGTTGTCTGGGTTCCGGACTCTTTCCTTCAATTGAATGAATGAGCGATGTCTCTTCTCCGCATACAAAGGCGCCTGAACCTTCTCTGATCTCTAGATCAAAACTGAATTCAGTACCAAGGATGTTTTTTCCAAGAAGGCCATAATCCCTGGCATGGGAAATGGCTAGATCCATTCTCTTTATTGCAAGCGGATATTCTGTTCTGGTATAGATGTACGCGTAGGAAGCACCAATTGCATAGGCGCCAATTATCATTCCTTCAATCACTGTATGCGGATCAGATTCAAAAACACTTCTGTCCATGTATGCTCCGGGGTCTCCCTCATCACAATTGCAAATAAGGTATTTGGGTGTCTTTTGTTGTGCCCTGCACATCTGCCATTTAATCCCTGTTGGAAATCCTGCACCACCTCTTCCTCTCAATCCTGAGTCTGTAATTTCATTGATCACATCATCAGGGGTCATTGATGTGAGCACCTTTTCAAGAGCAGTATAGCCATCTCTTGCAATATATTCGTCAATCTTCTCAGGATCGATGATTCCCTTATTTCTCAGGGCAACAAGCATTTGCTTTTTGAAGAATGGAATCTCGGATAATAATGGAAGGGGCTCTTTTTTTTCTGGTGGTGTAAACATCAATTTTCTGACTGGCCTGCCTTTCAGGAGATGTTCCTGAACAAGAAAAGGAATATCCTCAGGGGTCAAAAATCCATAGAATATTTCATCGGGTTGAACCACCATAAGAGGTCCCTGCCCACAGAATCCATTACAGCCGGTTATGATAACTGATATCTCATTTTCGAGTCCCTGCTTATGGATTTCCTTTTCAAGCGCCTCGTAAATTCTGAATGCTCCGCCGGCTACACAGCCTGTTCCTGTACAGAGCATTAAATCTATTCTTCTCACAGTCATATTTTAACCTCCTTTTTCCGAGCCAATGCCAATTGCATAATCTTTGACAATATTGCCACCGAGAATATGTTCTTTGAAAATCTTCTTTACCTTTTTAGTGGTCAGGTTACCATATTTCACCGATGGAGAATTCAGGAGTTCAACGGTAGCCATTGGTTCCATTGAACATAGACCTGCACAGCCTGATGTAGTAAGCATCACATCCTTCTCTGTTATATTTTCAATCTCTCCGAGAAATGCGGTAACTATCTCTCTTGCACCAGCAGCAATGCCACATGTTCCCATGTGAACAATTATCTTGCTTTTGTATTTTCCCTCTCTGAGATAAATTCCCTTCTGTGCTTCTGCTCTTTTTTTTCTTAATTCATCTAAGGTTAGTTGCGCCATTTTATTCCATTGTTTTATATTTTTCAACAATTCCCGGAATATCCTTTGTTGATAGTTTACCATGAACATAATCTCCAGCCATTGCAGCAGGTGCAAGTCCACAGCAACCAATGCATCTTACTGACTTAAGCGTGAACAACATGTCAGGAGTAGTTTCATTTTCTTTGATCTTAAGGATATCGCTCAATCTTTCCATCAGCCTCTCGCTTCCTTTTACATAGCAGGCTGTTCCCATACAAACATTTATTATGTATTTGCCTCTTGGAACAATGCTAAAAGAACTGTAAAACGTCGCGATATGTATAATATGTGATAATGGATATCCAAATTCCTGAGAGACATATTTTAAAACATTTTCGGGCAGATAATTGAATGTGGAATTTATTTGTTGAAGGATTGCCATTAACGGACCCTTTCTATCCTTATTCCTTCGGATTATTTCTATAACCTCATCCCTGAATTGTGGCTCAAGTTCCACTTTTGTTTTTTCCAGAGGCTGGACTATATTTCTCGTTGGGCAGTTAGTTATGCACGTTCCACATCCAGTACATTTTTCTTCGTTTATGTATCTGGGTCTTTTATTAAGGATAATCTTATAATTTCCTGTCTCACCCTCTATTTTTTCAATATCAGATAATGTAATTATTTCTATATCTTTATGCCTTCCTATCTCGACCAAGCGTGGTGCCATCGTACACATAGCACAATCGTTGGTAGGGAAAGTTTTATCCAGTTGAGCCATTACTCCCCCGATGGCGGGCTTATTGTCAACAAGGTATACTTTAAGTCCTGATTCCGCTAAATCTAATGCGGCTTGCATACCGCTTATACCTCCACCTAAAACTGCTACTGATCCTACTTTTTCCCTCATTTTATTGTACCTCCGTTGTAGATAAATTATTTGATATTTGTTGTTGTAATTGTATAGCTTTTCCCATAATCCTGTTAAAATAAATAGCAACTGGTCTGTAAGCTAGATGTGCCCATTTTGAAAACGGTACTTCTATCATCAGCATAGGAATAGCAACCATCAGGTGAATTAAATACATATAAAATCCAGCCAATGGGGCGTTACTAATTCTGCAAATAAATATTGCAATACCAGTTAGTGTTGTCAGCAGTAATAGTATAACAAAAGTCCAATCTGTAGTGTGAGAGAATTTACTTTTTTCATTATCCTTTTTAATTCTTCTTATTAAAAAATAAATTGTCCCATATATAAGTGCTATGGTTCCATATAAACCCAATATTCTTTGAATATTCCACCAATGGTAAGATTCGTCTTTACCCTGGAACCACGATAAGAAAAAGACAATCATAAGAAACAACAAAGCATAGCCTGACATAAGCAGGAAATGGGCTATCCAGTAATTGTGTTTTCCTTCACGGATCCGTTTAAAAAACCCTTTATTTTCTTGTTCACATTCATTAAAACGCCACTGGAAAAGAAAATGAAAAATCATATTTCCCAATTCCGTGACATATAATTTAAGTGGTATCTTTAAACTTTTATTTCTTTTTAATGTTTTCAAATACATATTGAACACAAAGGATAGCAGAAAGCCAGCAAGTAAAATGGCAATTACCAAATCAATGAAATGAACAATTTTTGCTGGTGCCAGGTCGTTAAAGGACATTCCATCAGAAGTTGTGGGTAATCCCAGGCCAGGAAGTAAGGCCCATACAAGGAAAACTATTCCTGCTAAAAGAAAGATCGCAGCAAATTCCCATGCTTTGGAAGTATAAAGTTTTTTTGCGAGTCCTGTCCAATCATAGTTTGCAGTTAAATATCGTCGAAGTGTCATCATCGTTTCTCCTGGTTCTGCCTGCCTTGGACATGATTTAGAACAGTCGCCGCAATAATAGCAAAGCCATGGTGCTAGACTACTTAATAATCTATCTTTCAATCCCGACCTTGCATATTCGATGGCTATTCGAGGTGATACGATTGTATCATCTGACGATAATCCGCAGGTAATGGTACATCCTCCACAATTAAGGCAGGCATTGGCATCGAATTTCCCATATTTGCGAATATCGCTTAGTAGTTGAGGATCAGCCCATTCTTCCATGTCAATAATTGTAAGTAAAAAACTTAATATCAGTATGTTGATTTACCTGGACCATTTTAAGTGGAGGCCCAAAGAATATGTTATTCAATATGGGAAGCGACTTATCGAACATTGCCTTTTAAACTTAAATGGTACTGGCTTTATCAACATTATAGACTTTTTGCTACCGTATGTTATTTCCGGGAATAATTTAACAATCTTAATGATTATGTGATATGCTCTTTTATTTGCTGGTCCATATGTAAATCCATATAAATCCAGGAGGGCATGACAGGTTTATAACATAAGACCTGTCTTATCCCTGATTCTTTTGTATGAGAAACAAGATTAGAAAATTCCAGAGCAGTTTGATGTCCATCTATGTAACTACAAAAGTAGACTCCTATACAGCTACTTTTCTTCATAGTTAAGTCATTTTTATCTAAATGACAACGGGACTAAGAATTTCCCTAAATCAGGAAATATATACCTTGTTCATTTACAAGGACCTAGCTCGATAAACGTCTTTCGGCTTGACCATCACCCTGTTTATTGCGCAAATTAATCACAATAAACCGCAAGATAAAAAATACAAAAAACTCTTTAAAAAAGCAAATATTATGACCAGAATTTTAATTATGTCTATTTGGTGCTCGCAAACACCTGTTCTCTCTTTTTTTTATCGTTTATATTGCATGTAACAACTCTTTTAATTGTTTTGATAATACATAATATTTTTATATATTTCATTAAAAAAATACATGGCAATTAGTGATAGCATACGTCGTTTGCTTCGTTACAGGATGTGTTTAGAGAAGTTCAAACGCTTTGGTTGGGAAACTACATATTCCTATACGATAGGGAAGGAAAGTGGCGTGAGTTCCGAACAGATCCGCAAAGATTTTTCAAAATTTGAGATTTCAGGGCACAAAAAGGGCGGGTATAATATCAACGAGATCCTGGAAAAGATCAATCAGATATTCAAAAAAGATGTTACTGATTATATCATTATTATGGGTTCCGGAAACATCGGAGAGGCGTTGATCAATTATGGTGGATTCGATCGCCACAACATAAAAATTGCTGGCGTCTTTGATATCGATCCTGTAAAACTGAAGAAGAAATATAAGATCCCCATTTATAAGACGGATATGCTAAAGGAAGTAATCAATATGTACCGTGTTAAAACCGCTGTGGTAGCGGTACCTGCCATAGCTGCTCAAGAAGTATGTTATGAGTTGATTGATTGCGGGATCACAGGTATTATGAATTTTTCTCCTGTTATCCTTAAAACACCTGACAATGTGAACGTATACAATATTGAGTTGATACCCGTTCTGGAAGCACTTATTTATCACTCAAATAATTAATATCCACGGGAAGTAACTTTTCCAATTTAATTTCATCACTTATTGTGACTTTGAATCACAAAAAAATATAAATTTCAACTTTTAGGATTCCCTTAAATCCTTGGTTTTGAATTTATCGGCAAATATTGTTCGTATAGTTAGATACATACAGAAATCAACTTTTATCTATGAAAAGATCTTTTAGTTTCTTATATTGATTAATTAACTGTTTGTGTTTTCATTTCGAATTAATAATTATAGGTATTATAACATATTCGTGATTTGCTCAGAGTGTTTAGATAGGACGTGCTTTGGCGAGGATTGATTATTTCTGGAATATCATCTATTAGATATAAATCTTTTTGTTAAATATAAAATCCTAATCGCATGATACTCGTAATCGGTGCTACCGGAATATTAGGCATGCAGATCTGCCGTATTCTCAGCGAAAAACAGAAACCGTTCCGGGCTATGGTAAGAGTAAGTTCGGATCAATGGAAGGTAGATCAGTTGAGTAAAATGGGCGCTGATATATTTGTTGGCGACCTTAAGTATCCCGTTTCGCTTTCCAGGGCTTGTGAAGGGATCAGAGAGGTTATCTCTACCGCCTCTTCCACTATAACCCAACAAAAAGGGGATAGTATACAGTCGGTTGACCTTAATGGCCAGATTGACCTGGTAAATGCAGCGAAGAATTCCGGAGTTAAGAAATTCGTTTTCATTTCTTTTACTGAAAATCCGGATATAGATTATCCCTTAAACCGGGCTAAGCGGGAGGTTGAGAAATCTCTGAAGGAAAGTGGAATGAACTGGACCAGCCTTTGGGCAGGATATTTCATGGAATCATGGTTGAGCCCTGCCTTAGGTTTTGATCATACCCATGCAAAAGTACGTATTTATGGATCCGGCGAGCGAAAGATCTCCTGGATATCCTTCCGTGATGTGGCTAAATTTGCAGTCCATGCACTTTATAGTTCCTTGGCTGATCATACCATTATCAAGGTGGGTGGCCCAGGGCAACTTAGTCCGAAAGAAGTGGTCAAGATATTTGAGGACGTTCAGGAAAGGACATTCAATGTTGAATATGTGCCCGCTGAGGCATTACAAAAGCAGAAAGAATCTGCCACTGATCCGCTGGAGGAATCTTTTGCTGGCCTGATGCTGCAATATGCGGCAGGTGACCGGATTGATATGAGAGAAATTCTTCAGAAGATCCATGTAAACATGACTTCTGTGAAGGAGTATGCCAGGCAGATGTCTACGGTCTCAGCCTGAAGGTTGGGATATTTATTGGTTTCTCGATCTTTTTTTGCGGTCATCCTGTTTCTGTTGTGATCCAGTTCCTGGGATCAATAGAATTTTATGCCGTGAGTAATACAATCAATGATTGCAAAAATGACCGATGATTGTTTTCGGTTTACCGGTTCATTTTGTTTCCAAATACTTTTCTCATGCTCCGGGTTTTGATCGAATCTTCTGCCACGGCATAAGAAGTAAACATCATCACGCCCGTTGATTTGCTTGTCAGTCCACCCTTAAGAACAATTTCGAACTCTTCCCCTGAAATTTTTTCAGGATCATTATAAGCCTGTACGATCGGCCATACCTTTGGATAGGAATCAGGATTTATCTCCAATTTATCGCAGAACCAGTTGATATTTTCAGCTACCCACTCAGGATTTCTTCCCATACGTCCATGGTATACCATGGGAGAAAACACATCTACGATTTCTTTGAGAAGATCATAATCCAACCCCAGAATACGACGACGGGCACCATCAAATTCAAGATCATTCCAGGGGCAGTGATAGAGCCCCAGCAGTGCAATAGGCTTAAGTTCTTTAATAACCTCTTTTATATTAAAAGCCCAATCATAAATCACCTGGCATCGCCAATCGCGCCATTCAGAATCCATATTCTTAAGGATCCACTGAGCTTTCTCTGGTGTAGTACCCTCCGGCAATTCGATCTGTGTATCTTTCGAAAATTTTTCAAGGCAATGATCACAGAAACAGGTTTCGGGGAGTATAGGTTCCGGTTCTTCGAATTGAGCATGCCAATGTACATAATCCATCCAAATACCATCCAGATCGAATTCAGTTAACAACTCGCGCAGTTGATCCATACGATATTGCTTAAAGCCAGGTTCGTTAGGGCATACCCCCATAAACCAGGAGGCAGCTTCCACTTTTTCTCCTGTTTCGTTGATCGCCCATGCTTCGGGATGGGCCTCAACATAATTTTTACCATTCAATGTGGCGAATTCTGCAAATATTTTTAGTCCTTCAGACCTGGCCCTTGTAATCATTTCCTGGTTAATAGAGCCACTATGAACGAATATAGCATTCACACCCAGGTCTGGAAGATTAAGTTCCCTATCCCAGAATGGTTTCGGGTTTCCATAAATTCCCCTTATCAATTTACTTTCTCTCTTTTCCTGCAAACAGGAAAGAAAGAATACTAGTATAAATATTAATAATAGGGCAATAGAAATTCTAAAATATTTCATTATAGTATTGCATTACATTGATTCTGAAATGATAAAAGTTGAAATAAGAGCCATAATAAGTGCTACAGCAGCCCCGGCCAGGAAAGCAGACTGCAAACCTCCCATGTTGTAAAATAGTACTACAGTGATAGGGCCCAATGTCTGCCCAATTCTAAGTACCATGCTGAAAATCGACATGAATCCTGCCCTTTCGTTAATGGATGCATAACTTACCAGCATATTTTGGATATTGGGGATAAAAAGTCCATGTCCTAGGCCAAATATTATAATGGAAATGATGATCAAAGTCCAGGAACTGCCATAGGCCATAATGCACATGGAAACTAAATACAGCAATGAACTATAAATTAGCAATTGCCTGGCTGTGATTCTTTTGCTGAGCATACCTAATTGAGAGGAAACCAAGGCAGTAATTACAGACATAATAGACATGGCCATGCCTATTGTAAAAGCGTTTGCCTTGAATTGTTCTTCCATTAACAACGGGAAAAAGGTAAGCAAGGATCCATACAAAATAATAAATACAAGGATGCTCAATACAAACAGGGCCCATACATTCTTTTTATTGATCGTTTCCCAGGTATTCTTAAGGTATTTGAGAAAGTCTTGTTTATGTGCCGGTTCAGGATTTTTTAAACCGACAAGGATGAAGATTCCGACCGGAAGGGCTAATAGTGGCAGGTAAAAAGGATAGTTCCAGGCTATTACGGCTAAAGCTCCACCTATAGCCGGATAAAGAGCCGTCCCGATGCTTAGAACACTTGCATTAAGGCCCATAACAGTTGCCCGGCGATGACCGTCATACAAATCACCGATTAGAGTAACATTGATCATGCCCAGGGCAGCGGCCCCTGTACCTTGTATGAACCGAAGTATTAAAAGCTGATCGTAATTTCTGGCATAAGCACATAGGAATCCGCTGATCCCAAATAATAAGATGGATGGTAACAATATTTTCTTTCTTCCCACCCGATCGGCAAGTATCCCCATTAAAGGGGCCAATAATATACCAGGCAGGGTAAAAATCGTAATCAACAATCCTATTTCCTGAACCGAAATATCAAAATGTCTGATGATCTCCGGGAAGGCGGGAGTCAGGCTGGCAACACCCATAATGGCCAGCAGAGTAATGCTGAATATGATATAAATATTCTTATCCTTTGACAATCCTGAATTATCAGATTTTTCCATTGACCTAAGGTTATGAAAAATGTTGAAATTCAGAAGTGTTTAAGAAAAATAAACCAGTATTAAGGCATATTTTTCATACAGATATCTCTTGATTATCTGATCAGTATTGAATTTTTGAGATGAGAATATCGTTTGTATAATAAAAAGGTGAAAAATTTTCATTTTCACTAAAATCAACCATTAAAATCGAGGTTAATTTGATATATTTTTAATAAATTGGATGTGATTACAAGGGGCTTATATATTATGTTCATGCTATGTATTTTGAACACATTTTTTTCTAATCCAGAGTTAACAGACCTAAACAATAGATATAATGGCTAATCAGATTAATAAAGATGCTTTAATTTATCACGAAACAGGGAGACCTGGGAAAATTGAAGTCATACCGACTAAACCCTACAATACCCAATATGACCTTTCGCTGGCCTATTCGCCAGGCGTGGCAGAACCATGTAAAAAGATTGCTGATTCACCAGATGATGTATATAAGTATACAGCGAAGAGCAACCTTGTCGCGGTTATCTCGAATGGGACAGCCGTTTTAGGATTAGGTGATATTGGAGCCGCTGCCGGCAAGCCAGTGATGGAAGGAAAAGGATTGTTGTTTAAAGTTTTTGCCGATGTTGACGTATTCGATATTGAGATTGACCGGAAGTCCGTCGAGGATATGGTCGAAACCATCAAGGCCATATCGCCAACCTTTGGAGGCATCAACCTGGAGGATATCAAGGCTCCTGAATGTTTCGAGATCGAAGAGCGGCTGAAAAAAGAAATGGACATCCCTGTGTTTCATGACGATCAGCATGGAACGGCCATCATTTCCGCTGCAGGCTTGTTAAATGCCCTTGAATTAAATGGGAAGAAAATTGAGGAGATTAAGGTGGTAGTGAATGGTGCCGGTGCTTCAGGAATATCCTGTTCTAAGCTGTATATCAGCCTGGGTGTGAAACCTGAAAATCTTTTTATGCTCGACAGTAAGGGCGTAATTTCTGAAGATCGAAAAGATCTGAACATTTATAAACAACCTTTCGCCCGTAAAACAAAACTGAAGACGTTGGAAGATGCCTTGAAGGGGGCGGATGTCTTTTTGGGCCTTTCAAAAGCCGGACTGGTATCCAAGAAAATGTTGAAATCCATGGCGAAAGATCCCATCGTATTTGCCATGGCCAACCCGGATCCTGAAATATCCTATGATGATGCGACAGATGCCAGGGATGATGTGATCATGGCCACAGGTCGGTCGGATTACCCAAACCAGGTAAATAATGTGTTAGGTTTTCCATTTATATTTAGAGGGGCGCTCGACGTAAAGGCCAAATCCATTAATGAGGAAATGAAGAAGGCAGCTGTATATGCTCTTGCTGAATTAGCAAAACTGGAAGTTCCCGAGGCCGTAAACCTGGCTTATAAGAGCAAAAACCTTGTATTCGGCAAAGAATATATCATTCCCAAACCACTTGATCCACGGTTGATAACCACAGTTACCCCAGCAGTCGCTAAAGCAGCTATTGAAACTGGTGTGGCACGCTCAACAATTAAAGATTGGGCTATCTATAAAATTGAGTTGATGAAGCGTATGGGAATTTATAACCAACTAATAAAAAGCATCAGGATCAAGGCCAAGCAGAATCCTAAAAAGATTGTATTCGGGGATTCCAATCATTACAATGTCCTTAAGGCCGTTCAAGTTACCAATCTTGAAAATATTGCCAGACCCATTCTGCTGGGTAATGAAGAAGACATCAGACGTATTGCAGAAGAGAACCAGGTTGACATATCAGGCATTCAGATTGTCGATAACCGCTCATCGAAAGAAGAAAAAAGAATTAAAAAATATGCAGAGATACTATTTGAAAAACGGCAAAGAAAAGGATTGACCTATCAGGATGCCTTCGACCTGATGTATAACCGCAATTACTTCGGGGCCATGATGGTAGAAACCGGTGATGCAGATGGTTTCTTATGTGGTTATTCTACGAAATACGCCGATACGATCAAACCGGCACTTCAGATCGTAGGTACCAATAACAGTTTGAAGCATATTGCTGGGATGTATATTGTCATGACTAAAAAGGGACCATTCTTCTTCTCAGATACAACTGTAAATATCCGGCCCTCTGCCAGAACAATTGCAGATACAACCCTCCTGACTGCAAATGAAGTTCGGAAATTCAATATGGTTCCAAAAATAGCTATCGTTTCCTATTCCAATTTTGGAGGAGTTCGGGATGGTAGCCCTGCACGGGCGAAAGAAGCGGTAGAGATATTGCACCGTGATTATCCCGACCTTATCGTGGATGGTGAAATGCAGGCCAACTATGCCTTCAACAAAGAAATGCGAATGAACAAATTCCCGTTCACAAAACTTCAGGATCACGATGTGAATACCATCATATTCCCTAACCTGAGTTCCGGCAACATCGCTTATAAGATGATGCAGGAAATCGGAGAGGCGGAAGTGATAGGTCCCATTATGGTAGGGATACGAAAGCCTATTCATGTGATGCAGATGGGAAGCTCGGTTCGCGAGATAGAAAACATGGCAGCCATCGCGGTCGTGGATGCCCAAACGACGAGCAAAGAAATAGTTCAGTTATAAAAAAGAACTTTATACTGACTCAAAAAACATACAGTATGTCGTCCCGAACTCACGGCTATCCTCAGTTTCTGGGTATTGATGTAGGAGGAACATAGGGAGGTAATAATTATCAGTTAAGGCATTGATATATGATATTTATAATTGCCAGTTACTTATTCTCGCGTTTAATTCTATTGTTCAAACTAAATAATTCTTAGAGTAGACGAAATCAATCCTAAGTTTGCTCTCTGTCATCGTGATCGATTTTAATTTTTTGAATTGGCATCGGTGCTGCTATACCAGCTTTAGCAAGTGCTTTTATAGCACTAATGGCTATTTCACTTTTTGTGCTTAAGCTTAAATTAAACTCGACCCAACAATATAGCGTAAAATCAAGAGCTGAACTTTCGTAACCATTAAACAGCACCATTGGAGTTGGTTCAGCATGAGTATTATGGTGTTGCTGCAAAACTTCTGTTAAAATATCAATTACTTTTTCCGGATCAGCATCAAAAGGTGTCTTGATGGAGATTGTAAGTCTGCGCTTTTGATTTGTAAGGGTCCAGTTAACAACTTTATTCGAAATAAGCAATCCATTTGGAACAATGACCTCGGATCCATCCCAGGTTAGCACTTTAGTGGCCCTGGCTCCAATTTCAGTAACCCGTCCCATATACTGGTCCACCTCAATAACATCTCCAATATGGATCGGATTTTCAAAAGTTAAGATAAGTCCGGCAATGAAATTTAAAACAATACTTTGTAATCCAAAACCAATTCCTATGCCTAGTGCACCTACTAAAAATCCAAATTTATTCATATTCAGACCTATAGAATTCAATGCCAGATAGATGCCAAATGCGATGATGGTATAACGGATCAACATGGATAGCGCATCAGCTGTACCACGAGGTAGATTTGATTTGGAAACCCATTCATCCTTAAAGATATTTTTTACAAAGCGTACAAGAATGTAGGTGAATAAGACAATCAGAAAAAATGAAATAACCGCTCCTATGGATATGGTGACAGATGCAATCGAGAACTCGGTATCCATGATTTTTC